>SFEK01000043.1 GCA_004557285.1 Bacteroidales bacterium
TTGGGCAGACCGGAGAAATGCTTATACCTTATTATATATATATGGCCCTACCATTTCATCGTTCCACCATAAATAATAAAATTTAGGCTGCAAAGTTAGGCATTTTTACGCTTTTACCCAAGTTTTGCAGCCAAAAATATAATATTTACGCCTTCCGGCAGGCATTACAACGCCATCCGTAAAGGGCTACCACTACAAAACAGATGAATGGAAGCACAAACGAGACATTGACTGAAGGCATGCCCATCATGCCATCACCATCGATGACAAGTGCCTGCAACGGCGGCAACACACTTCCTCCGAGAATGGCCATAATCAGACCAGCTGCGCCAAACTTGGCATCATCGCCCAGGCCTTTGAGAGCAATACCGTAAATGGTGGGGAACATCAGCGACATGCAGCCACTCACGCCCACAAGACAATACACGCCATAGCGGTTTTGCAGCATGATTACTCCTACCGTGAACACCATGGCACATACGGCAAGAATGCCCAACAGTTTGCCAGGATTGACATATTTCAGGAAATAGGTGCAGACGAATCTGCTGGCACAGAACAGCAGCATGGCATAGATATTGAAACGCTGCGAAAGCACCTCTGCAGAACGTTCGTCCATGCCCTCGAGCATAAAATAGCGTGTGCCATACTGGATGATGAATGTCCAGCACATGATTTGCGCACCAACATAGAAGAACTGGGCAATCACACCCTCACGATAATGGCGGATGCAGAAGATGCGCTTTAATGTCGGCACGAAATTGATATCGTGGCTCTGGTCGGCATTCTTGGGCATCTTCACCACACGGATAAGCACAAACATGGCGGCTATCACTGCTGCGATAATCAGATAAGGACCGATAAGCACCGACAAGTCGGCGTCTTTAACGGCATTGAATTCTACCTCGTTGAGCTGGGCTCGCGCACCACTGTCCATCGGATTAAGACGGGCCTGGATGAAATTCATGGCCACATACATGCCCACCAGCGACCCCATGGGGTTGAAACACTGTGCCAGGTTGAGGCGGCGTGTGGCCGACTCCTCAGGTCCCATGGACAGGATATAGGGGTTGCAGCTGGTCTCCAGGAACGACAGTCCGCAGGTAAGGATGAAATAGGCCAGCAGGAAACAATGGTACTCGCCAATCATCTTGGCAGGAAAGAACAAGAAGGCACCAAAGGCATATAGCCCGAGACCGAGAAGCACACCTGCCTTGTAGGAATACTTGCGGATAAACATGGCGGCAGGAAACGCCATGGCGAAATAACCACCATAGAACGCCACCTGCACCAAAGCACCGTCGGTCACTGTCATGCGGAATATCTTGGAGAATGCCTTTACCATGGGATTGGTAATGTCGTTGGCAAATCCCCAAAGAGCAAAACATGAGGTGATGAGAATGAATGGCAGCACATAACTGACACTGCCATTCCTTAATATACTGTCTTTTGACATGGTATCAAATCTGGAAGACTTTATTTATACAAAGGTCCGAAGTTGGCGCAAGCCCTAAAGTCGGAGCCCTCTTTATCCATACCAAAGGCATTCCATACGGCTGGACGGAATATCTTGTCATCTTCCACATTGTGCATACATACAGGTATGCGAAGCATCGAAGCCAGTGTGATGAGGTCAGCACCGATATGTCCATAGGCAATGGCACCATGGTTGGCACCCCAATTATTCATCACCGAATAAACATCACGGAAAGCAGGCTTGTCGCACAGGCGAGGCACGAACCAAGTGGTAGGCCATGTGGGGTCAGTGCGCTTGTTGAGTGTTTCATAGACATCCTGGTCAACATCGGCTGTCCATCCTTCGGCAATCTGCAATACAGGGCCTTGTCCCTTGACCAAGTTCATGCGGGCCATGGTCACAGGCATAGTGCCCTTGGAGAGGAAGCACGACGAGTAACCTCCGCCACGGAAATAGTCGCGGTCGGCAGGACACCATTTTGTAGCAGCAAGACATGCCTCGGCATCTTGTTCAGTCACCTCCCAACATGGTTTCATCACCGGTTTGCCTTCGGCATCAGTGCTGTAGCCAGTGCCGTCGAGTGTGGTGGCGCCCGAATTGATGAGGTGAATCATACCGTTGGCGGCAAGTCCTGTAGGTTTCTTTCCTGTCACGCGCTCAATGGCCTCGGGGCTCCAGTAGGTACGCACGTCAGAGAAGATGGTGGCACGGTTGGTCAACAGGTGTTCCATCAACATGGTCAACCCGTTCATGCAGTCGTTCTCTGTGGCAAACACATAGGCTTCGCGTATGCCGTTCCAGTCGAATGAAGTATTGAGGAAAGTTTCGGCAAAGTCGCCATTGGGCAAGAAGTCTGTCCACTGACGCTGTCCCTGGAAACCGCCGGCAATGGCATTGTGACCCAGAGCCTCTTCCTTGAATCCAGCCTCCAGCAGTTTGGGGTTGCCGATCATCAGGTCGCGGAATATCATGGTCATCTTCACCACCATTTCCCAATCCGCATCCTTCTCCTCGCGTGTCTTGGTTTTCTCAGGTCTGTTCTTGTCGAAACCCTCGTTGGGAATACAATGATTCTTTACCCATTCCATAGCCTTGGCGTATTCTTCCTTGTCGTAGATGCCTTCCTGGATGCGACGGAGAATCTCGGTCATATCAACCTGCTCGGCACGCAAGCCAAGATATTCCTGCAGGAAATCGGCGTTGACAATACTGCCGGCAATACCCATCGACACATTGCCGATAGAGAGGTAAGACTTGCCTCTCATGGTTGCCACAGCCTGGGCAGCCTTGGCCCAGCGCAGTATCTTTTCAGCCACATCGGCAGGGATGCTGTTGTCTTCGAGGTCTTGCACATCATGACCATAGATGCCGAATGTGGGCAAGCCCTTCTGTGCATGGGCGGCCAGCACGGCAGCGAGATACACGGCACCGGGACGTTCTGTACCATTGAATCCCCACACTGCTTTGGGATAGTAAGGGTTCATGTCCATGGTCTCAGAGCCATAGCACCAGCATGAGGTGACAGAGATGGTTGAGCCCACGCCACACTTCTCAAACTTCTCGGCACATGCCGCAGCTTCAGCCACACGGCCTATGGTTCCATCGGCAATGACACATTCAACGGGCGACCCGTCGCCATTACGCAAATTGGTGGAAATCAGTTCTGCCACTGCTTTGGCCAGATTCATAGTCTTGTCTTCAAGGCTCTCACGAATACCGCCTTGACGTCCGTCGATAATTGGACGGATTCCGATTTTAGGATAGTTTTTCATCATTATGGTTAGTTTGTTTTAAGTTCCAGGTAGTGCCGGCAGACAAGCCACAAGCCGTCTGCCGACATTCACTTTGCAAATATAGTGAATTAATTTGACATGCGAAAGAAAATTCACTATTATTCGTATTTCATCGACTTGGCAGGATGGATATGCGACACCAAATAGCTGGGAGCTATCAGCACAAAGACACTCAACAGGAGCGTAGCCACATTGAGTGCAAGCAACAGAGGGAGGTCTATCTCCACTGGAACAGTCTCCACATAATAGGTGGCGGCATCGAGTTTTACCATTCCTGTACACTTCTGCAGCAACACCAGTCCAAACCCCACGATGTTGCCTATGGCCATACCTCTTCCGATGATGAACACGGCAAACCAGATGAAGGTTTTTCTCACCATGCCATTGCGTGCACCAAGTGCCTTAAGCACGCCTATCATGGCAGTGCGTTCAAGAATGATGATGAGCAGCCCCGACACCATGGTGAATCCTGCCACACAGAGCATCAACGCAAGGATAATCCATACATTGAGGTCGAGCAGTTCGAGCCACGAGAAGATTTGGGGATTGGCCTCTTTGATGTTCTGCGAGGAAAACGGCTCCCCGTAACTGTCAGTGTGCCGGTTAACTTGCTCCACCAGTCGGTTTTCCACCTCGTCAAGGCGGTCAAAGTCCGACACCGACAACTGCGCACCGGTCACTTGGTCGGCCTCCCATCCATTCAGTTTGGTTGCGGTATAGAGGTCGATGAAACAAGTGTTCTTGTCATAAAAGGTAAGGTTGGTCTGGTAGATGCCTCCCACTGTGAAGCGGCGCACTTTCACGTTGTTGTCGTTCATGAAATAGGCATACACCCTGTCGCCGGCTTTCAGTTTCAAGGTTTCTGCCATGCTCTTGGAGACAAGGATATTGCCACGCGAGGCCGTGGAAGAAAAACGGGGCACACTGCCTGTCACCAGATGCTTGTGCATGAAGGTGGAGTCAAACTCCTCTCCCACCCCGGTGAACACCACTCCGAGAAAATCGTTGTCGGTCTTCAATATGCCTTGTGTCCATGTGTATCGCTGTACATGGCTCACGCCTTCAATGGCCGACAGTTTCTTCATCATGGCAGGGTCGATGTTGACAGGTTTCATGCCACTGCCATGCAGTGTACTGAAATTGCTCACCTGCAGATGACCGCCAAAACCTATCACCTTGTCGCGGATGGTGTGCTTGAAACCAAACACGATACACACGCTGACAATCATCACCGCCAACCCGATGGCCACGCCTGCCATGGCAATGCGGATGGCCGGACGGCTTACCTTCTGCTGCAGGTCATTCTGACGATAGAGACGTCGGGCAATATATAACGGCAGGTTCATTCTTCGTCAACCCTCCCCGGATAGGCTTCCAATGCCTTGCGCAAAACCACCAAGGCACTGACTAAATCTTCTTTGTTCAACACATAGGCTATGCGCACCTGGTTGCGACCTGCACCAGGAGTGGTGTAGAATCCTGATGCCGGCGCCATCATCACGGTCTGGCCCTCGTAAGAGAATTTCTCCATACACCAGCGACAGAACTTCTCGCTGTCATCCACCGGCAGTTTGGCCACCGTATAAAATGCTCCCATGGGAATGGGCGAATACACGCCGGGAATACGGTTAAGGCCATCGATGAGACATTTGCGTCGCTCGACATATTCATCATACACGTTGCGCGAATATTCCTCGGGGGCATCCAACGAGGCTTCGGCGGCAATCTGCCCTATCAGCGGCGGCGACAAGCGTGCCTGGCAGAATTTCATCACGGCGGCACGCACTTCCGGGTTCTTGGTAATCAGCGCACCGATGCGTATGCCACATTCGCTGTAGCGTTTGCTCACCGAGTCGATAAGCACCACATTCTGCTCAATGCCCTCCAGATGGCAGGCGCTGATATATGGAGAGCCGGTATAGATATACTCGCGATACACCTCGTCTGAAAACAAATAGAGGTCATATTTCTTCACCAGGTCGCGTATCTGGTGCATCTCTCTACGGGTGTACAGATACCCCGTAGGGTTGTTGGGGTTGCATATCAGGATGGCACGGGTGCGCTCATTGATCAGTTCCTCAAACTTCTCTACCTTGGGCAGTGAAAAGCCTTCTTCGATGGTGGTGGCTATGGTACGTATCTTGGCACCTGCCGATATGGCAAAGGCCATATAGTTGGCGTATGCCGGTTCGGGCACGATGATTTCATCACCCGGATTGAGACACGACATGAAGGCAAACAGCACGGCCTCGCTGCCACCACAGGTGATGATGATGTCGTCGGGAGTGACATGGATATTGTATTTCCTATAATAATCCACCAGTTTCTCCCGATAACTCAGATTGCCCTGCGAGGGCGAATATTCGAGTATCTTGCGGTCGATGTTTCTGATGGCTTCGATGGCCACCTCTGGTGTAGGCAGGTCGGGCTGTCCGATATTCAGGTGATACACCTTCACTCCACGTTGTTTTGCGGCCACTGCCAATGGGGCGAGTTTTCTGATGGGAGATTCAGGCATCTCCAGACCGCGTACTGATATCTGTGGCATAATAAATATATTTGGATTATTTTGTTCATCAATTGAAGAAATTCCACGACAGGCCAAATCTGAACACCCTACCGTTGAGAGGATGGTGTGGGGTGAAGAAATAACGGCCTGTACTGGCATTGACATGACTCATCATCACGAAGAAACGTGTCTGCTTGAGGTGCATGTTGGCATAGACATTCACCAATGGATAATTGCCCACCTCAACATTGGCGCTGCCATTGTCTTGAACAGTAAACTGACCGATGGCGGGACAATAGTCCAAGGCCTTGTACTTGGTGAAATAGCGCATGTCGCCACCAAGGTCAACACTCAGCACACGGGCTATCTTGAACCGCAGGTAGAGGTTGGTATATACATTCAAGTCGGGCACGGGTATAACCTCAGCATCGCTCGACTTCTGCCAGGTGACGACATTTTCCCAGTGCAACGGCCCAAGGGTGAAGTCCTGCGACAGCTGCAGCGTGAGCAGACTGATGTTGCCCGACGCCTGCTTGACCTTCACCAGGTTTCCCGTGCGTGCGTATTCGGCATTGCTGCCGCTGCCTGTCTGCGACACCGTGTATTGTTGGGCAAAATAGGTGTAGTCCTTGAGGTTGTCTATGGCCACACGCAGCGATGTGCGCGTGCGCCTCAGACTAAAGAGTCCCTCGATGTGGGTGCGTATCTCTTTGTTCAAGCCATCATTATCCCAGAAGAAATGCTTGGCGTGGTAATGCCTGTAGTAGAAGGTGGGGTTAACACTGTGGAACCATGCCCTTGCCGCCAAGGTCACCGTGTCGCCGAAGAGTCTGAAATTGAGGTCGCCTTTGGCATCAATTTTCAGCTGTGCGGCATCCTCGCCACTTAACCATGTTTCTGCCGTGACATCATAGTGCAGCAGTGAGCCTTGGGTCTTGACCAACTGGCCGCCCACACTCAGGTTGTGCTCGTTATAGCTGTTGGTGCCTGCCCCCATTGCCGGGAGGGTAAAATGGCGGAGCTCTGAAGTGGCAAACACCCTGAGTCCGGCCTTTGCCCATTTGTTGAAACCTTCGAGCAGTGCTATTCCAAAAGTGTTGCGCAGACTGTAGTGGCGTGTCTTGTCGTAGATCGAGTCACCGCCAAAGCGTCCGTCATCATAATAGGTGGTGGCGTAATAGTCTGCGGGCGTTTCGTAGGCCTGGTAAATGCGGCGATAGTTGTCAAACTTCAAAGTGTGGATGAAACTGGTCACCGGCACATATTCGTTTTTCATCCACGATGTGTCGGCAGGTGTTTTTGGAGCCACGGCGAGCAGACTGTCTGCTGCCTGCTTGTCGAGCGCAATGCGCCCTGCCTTGTTGTCGGTCTTTGCCGTGTCTGCAGGTTCGTCACCAGCAATGACGGCATCAGCTGGTCTGCCGGCAAATGTTCTTTCCATGTCCTCGTCGTCGTCATAGTCACGGCCTTCGGCTTTGGCCCTGCGGCGCGAGCGTTCTTTGTCGCGTGCCGCCTTGTTTTCCTTTTCTGCCTGTATGGCAAATTTTCGTGCCTTGATTTCTTCCTCGGTCATCTTCACCTTGCGGTTGAAGCCCACACTGTAGCGGTGGCTGAAGAAGATGTGCTGGTTGTCGTTGCGGTTCCAGTTCTGCTGCAACATCGTGGGAATTTCGTTTTCACGGTATGTATCGTTGAACACCTCGGGATTGGTAATATACCTGTCATCTGTTATACCGCCGTTTTCGGTCACCTTCTGATGATTGGTACTGAGCAGCAGATGGGCATTGTAACGGTCGCCAAGATATGAGGCATACATGGTGTAGTTGAAATGCGAGGTGCTCTGGTTCTGGTAATAGCCACGGCCGTAGATGTAGTCGAATTTGAACCCTACTCCCAGACGTTTGCCGGCATTCACTGCAAACTGGGCTTTGAGATGGTCTTCGCCGTTGGTGCGGTCGCCACACTCGTTGTAGGTGATGTTGGTGAGCGGCGACAGAGTGTTGGTAAACAAGAATTTGTCCACCGGGGTGATGAAGAAATCGTAGGGCTGGGTAAACATAAACTGCTGTGGTGAAGCATTGTCGATGAATATCCTGTTGTATCGTGGTGCCCCAAGATTGCCCGTCGAACTGTATTCGCCTCGCATTCCTGTGGTGAATATCGTGTTCATGAACATGTGTCGTAAGGTGTCGGGCTGGGCAGCGACACGTTCGCCCAGACGTTCGTCCACCGTCCACACCTTCAGTCCTCTCGGTATTTCACGATGTTCGGCCTTGAGGGTGTCTTTGCGGTTTCCCCAGGCATCGCTGCCCTGGATAAACTCGCCGTTGTCAGTCAGTTGGTTGTAGTTCTGGGCCAACAGCGAAAGCGGAAGCAATGACAGCAGTATGAACGTTAGTTTCTTCATGCTCATTTGATCAGGCGGAAAACACATTCAACAAACTTGAACACCATCGACGAGAGGATGACAATGGTGCCTATCGTCTCGCCATAGAAAAAATAGATGCCCACACCTACCAGTGCGCCCAGCATGAATATGGCGTTGAGCACATTGCGCAGTTTGGCATATTTGTTTTCCTCCAAAGTCTGTCCGCGATGCTGCCTGCGGATGGGGTTTTCTGTCTGTATTTCGTTATCTGTATTGTTCATTGTGAGTGGTGTCAGTTATTTCAAGATATACGTTTTGATTTGCTCGAAGAGATAATCCTTACGGTCAACGGTCTTTCTTCTGAATTTGGCCAACCCTGGCAGCAATTTGGTCTGTTTGCGGTTCAAGGCGTTCTTGTCGCTGATGATATCTTCGGCCTTCACAGTGCCCAGACCGTGGGGGCGGTCTTCCTCATAGCGATACACCAGCCTCATCATGGTGAGCGACAGATGGTTGTCTGTGCAGGTGGCCTTCAGGGTGTAGAAGAACTTGGTGCGGTCGAGTGACAAAAACTGGTCTTTGAACACCAGCCACTCCTTGATGCTCGCCACGATGATATGTTCTTGCTTGTTGACCAGCGATACACAGCTGCCCTCCAACTGGTTGTTGGATTTGGTCAAGTCGTTCAGGCACACCAGCATCTGGTCGTATATGAGTTGGGCATCCTTTCCGGGCACATCCACATCAAGCGTCCACTCAATTCGGCCATCCACTTCGGTCACGGCACCTTTGAGGTATTTGGCATCCGGGTTGGGCTTTTCTTGCTTGACAGCTTCCTGCTGGCCGGAGACTGACGAATTGGCGATGTCGGGGCGTTCCCATACATTCTGTGCCATGCCCGCAACGGGCAAAAAAAGTGACAACAATATCAAATTACGCATATCCTTATTATTTTTCAGTGCAAAGTTACGAAAAAACCAAGACAACAGCAAGCCTTTTCACATCAATTATCATTTCATGTCCATCATTTAGTGAAATCTATTTTACTCAAGCATCGTTCACTCGATTTTTGTCAACTTTACAACTGGTATCGGCCATGCCAACCTGCAATGTTCATTTTCTGTCATACCTGTTGTTCCTTATTGCATTTATTCCACTTCCTCATTATCTCCCCTGCTATAGCGTGCATACCATCTTACATGACAAGAATTATCTTGTTGCCCCATACGCAGGCTCCTCTCTATGGTAGGGAGAAGAGCACGAAGGAGAGGATGGCAACCAGACCATTGAGGTTGGTATGATTGCGCACCATGCGCACCATGCGCACCATGCGCAACCTTGTGTAAAAAATAACAAAGTGTATAACTCATTGATAATCAACGATAGCAATTTTCACAACCACAATTGCGCAGCTGCGCACGGTGCGCACGGTGCGCACCGTGCCGAAAATGCGCACGAGGAAATTAGCGTGAAAGGGAGAGCCCCGACAACCGACAGTTGGCCTACTGTTAGACTATTGTTCGTCTATTGTTCGTCTATTGTTCGTCTATTGTTCGCCTAAGTCCCCCCCTTTTTCACGACTCATTCAACCTCAAAAACAGGACAAGGGTTTCCTGAAAAACGCTGGTAAAGGGTTGAAAAAACGATAATGTTGCGTTGCTCTTCAGTGGAGCATTTCATAGCTGTCCTGCCAACACTGAAGCTCATATAATCTGCTTCAGAGCAAATTTTTCCGCCAATATTATTCCTTGCCTAATCCATGAAGGCATCAAGTGTGGATGTGGGTCGGCCGCTCTTGTCGAAGGCACCCTTGTTGTAGCCTTTCCAGTCGGGCAGACACTGGGGTTCCCAATAGAACACGCCAAGGCAAGCATCGATGTCCTTTACCGTTGTCAGCAAGGCAGAAACAAATTTCTTGGCATTGGGGTCATCCCATCTTGCACCCACCTCGCACACCATCACTTCGCACTGATAGGTATTGGCCAGCGACCTGATGTTGGCGGCACATCTGTTGACCATCGACTGCCACTTGGTTGAAAACCAGTTGTTGTTGGCATCTTCGTCGGCATAGAGCGACATGCCGATGACATCCCATTTGCCGCCATATTGCTTCAGTCCGTTGAATATCCATGTATAATTGTCGATTTCGTGACCGTTGGCCAGGTGCACAATGACCTTGGCATCGGGATAGACGGTTTTCACCGCATCATATCCTGCCGTGGTGAGCGCAGCATAGTTTGACATGCTCTTGTCGGCCTGTCCCATCGGCCACAACATGCCGTTGTTTGTTTCATTGCCCACCTGCACCCACTTCACGGCTATGCCCTCATCCTTGAGAGCCTGGAGCACGTCGGTGGTATGACCGGCCACTGCTGTCTTCATTTCGCTGAGCGAATAATTCTGCCATGCAGCAGGCACGGGTTGCTTGCCGGGGTCAGCCCATGAGTCGGCATAATGGAAATCTATCATCAGGTCCAAGCCCAGTTTGGCAGCACGCCGGGCCTTGACAAGCACGTCACTCTTGTCACACCAACCGTCGGCAGGATTGACCCACACACGCAGGCGGATGGCATTGAAACCTACATTCTTGAGCAAAGCCATGCACTCCCACTCGTTGCCGGCGGCATCGTAAAACTTTTTGTCGGCCTTTTCCATTTCCGTAAGCCAGCTGACATCGGCTCCTTTGGCAAAGGCCTTGACAGCATTGCCGCCGGTGTCGTCGGGTTTGCCCTGACCGTTATCCACATTTTCATTTCCAGTCATTTGGCTGTCGCCGTCACTGTCTCCGTCGCCACCTCCGCAGCTGAACATGCAGAGGGGGAAACACAGCACCATGCCGACAAGCAGCATCTTCTTTGTCATTTTGTTCAATAGTTTCATTGTAGTGTTATTTGATAAGTAGTATTAATCCTTTGTTTTCAACAATTCTTCCAGCCTCAACATCTCGTCACGGTATTGGGCTGCCTGTATAAAGTCGAGTTCCTTGGCCGCCTTCTTCATCAGGCGCTTGGTGTTCTCTATCGACTTCTCCAACTGCTTGCGCGACATCTGGATGACAATCGGGTCGGCGGCAAAGGAGGCCTGCTCGTTCTCCATGTATGGCTGATAGGTTGTGCCCTTGGTGTCGGCCACCGGCGTGTCACCGGCTGTCGCGCTCAGGGCATGGTTGAGCCGCTTCACTATCTGTTTGGGCGTGATGTGATGCAACTCGTTATACCTGAGCTGTTTTTCGCGCCGGCGAAGCGTTTCGTCGATGGTGGCCTGCATGCTGCCCGTTATTCTGTCGGCATACATGATGACCTTGCCGTTGACATTGCGTGCAGCACGCCCGGCTGTCTGTGTCAACGAGCGATGCGAACGGAGAAAGCCCTCTTTGTCGGCATCGAGAATGGCCACGAGCGACACTTCGGGCAGGTCGAGACCTTCGCGCAGAAGGTTGACACCCACCAGCACATCATACACACCGGCCCGCAGGTCGTCCATAATCTTCACACGGTCGAGCGTGGCCACATCACTGTGCACATAGCTGGCCTTGATGCCATGTTCCAACAGGTATTCGGTCAATTCTTCTGCCATGCGTTTGGTCAAAGTGGTAACCAATGTGCGCTCACCATGTTCATTGCGCTGGAGTATCTCTTCCATCAGGTCGTCAATCTGGTTTTCACTGGGGCGCACCTCAATGTCGGGGTCGAGCAATCCTGTGGGGCGTATCACCTGCTCCACCACCACTCCACCCGCCTCTTCAAGTTCGTAATCGGCAGGGGTAGCAGAAACATAGATGACCTGGTTGGTCATGGAATGAAATTCGTCGAAGGTGAGCGGGCGGTTGTCGAATGCTGCGGGCAGCCGGAAACCATATTCAACGAGATTGGTCTTGCGTGCCCTGTCGCCACCATACATCGCCCCGATTTGTGGCACACTGACATGACTCTCGTCAACAACCAGAAGAAAATCCTTGGGGAAAAAGTCGAGCAGGCAGTAAGGTTTCTGTCCCGGTTGGCGACCGTCAAAATAGCGGGAATAATTCTCTATTCCTGAGCAGTGACCCAACTCGCGTATCATCTCCATATCGTATTCTACGCGTTCCTTAATTCGCTGAGCCTTAATACTATCACCAATTTCGTTAAAGAAATCAATTTGCTTGACCAGATCATCTTGTATGTCATGAATGGCTTGTTCGGTCTGATCCTTGGAAGTGACGAAAATGTTGGCAGGAAATATCTGGTATTCTTCAAAAGAAGCCAGACGGTGGAAGTCCACTGCATCAATCTCTTCAATGGCATCAATCTCGTCATCCCAGAACGACACACGCAACACAAACTCACTATAGGCCATGAAAATGTCAACCGTGTCTCCCTTGACACGAAAATTGCCACGCTTCAGCTCTATGTCGTTGCGCACATAAAGAGCGGTGACCAACTGACGCAGAAAGTCGTTGCGATCGACATGTTGCCCCCGCTTGATGGAGATGACGCTCTTGGCCATCTCAACGGGGCCGCCCATACCGTAGATGCACGACACGGAAGAAACCACCACCACATCGCGCCTGCCCGACAGCAAGGCCGAAACGGCAGCAAGCCGCAGACGGTCGATTTCTTCGTTGATGGCCAGGTCTTTCTCGATGTAAGTATCGGTGACAGGCAGATAGGCTTCTGGTTGGTAATAGTCGTAGTAGGACACGTAATACTCCACGGCATTGTCGGGGAAAAAAGCCTTCATCTCACTGTACAGCTGGGCCGCCAACGTCTTGTTGTGACTCAGCACCAGTGTGGGCTTGTTGACATTGGCCACCACATTGGCAATGGTAAATGTCTTGCCCGAACCCGTGACGCCCAAAAGCACCTGCGCCTGGTCGCCACGCAGCACACCGTCGGTCAGCTGCCTGATGGCCTCTGGCTGGTCGCCCGTCGGCTGATATGCCGATACCAATTTTAATTTCTTCATGCTTATAACTCTTCATTTTCAGCCTTTTCATCATGGTTTTCCACCACCATGCACAGGGCACAAGGCTGTCTTTCAGTTGCAAAATTACGAAGAAAGTGTATAATACATACTAAAACACCGATTTTTTTCAAAAAATAGGTTTAAAACTTTGCATTTTCATCAAATAATGAGTAATTTTGCCGTCCGTAACGTGTATATGTAAGGAAATGAACAAGAATATTCTCTTTTCAGCAATAATGGCGGTAGTGCTGTTTTCCGGATGCGCCCATGAATTCAACCAGGTGTACAAATCGACAGATTACCTGTACAAGTATGAGTTTGCCAAGGAATGTTTTGCCAACGGAAAATACATGCAGGCAGGCACCTTGCTGCAGGATGTGGTAACCATGCAGAAAGGCACCAACCGCGCAGAAGAAAGCCTCTACATGCTGGCCATGTCAGAATTTTGCGACAAGGACTACGAGAGCGCAGCCTTGACTTTCAAGAAATATTTCAAGACCTATCCCAAAGGCATATATGCCGAAATGGCGGCTTTCCACATTGGCGAAAGCCTCTATATGAGCACACCTGAACCACGACTCGACCAGACAGAGACGGTGAATGCCATCGCTGCCTATCAGGACTATCTTGACATCTTTCCCGACGCCAAGCTCAAAGGCAAGGCACAGGAGAGAATCTACGAACTGCAGGACAAACTGGTCAAGAAAGAGCTCTATTCGGCACAATTGTATTACAACCTGGGCACCTACTTCGGCAACTGCACCAGCGGAGGCAGCAACTATGAGGCCTGCATCGTGACAGCACAAAACGCCATCAAGGATTTCCCCTACACCAACATGAGAGAGGATTTTGCCCTGCTCATCATGAAGAGCAAATACGAACTGGCACAGCAGAGCGTTGAGGAGAAGAAATTGGAGAGATACAGGGATGCCGAGGACGAATGTTACGGATTCATCAACGAATATCCCGAATCCAAGAACAAGGCTCTCGCCGAGAAATACATCAATTCCTGCAAGAAAGTCACCAAGGGAATGGATATCTGAACATAAAAAAATCAACAATACATCTTACTAATAACAACATGGATTATAAGAAATCAAAAGCACCGTCGAACACAGTGACCAGAAACATCATGGACCTGTGCAAAGACACCGACAACATCTACGAAAGCGTGGCCATCATTGCCAAACGTGCGAATCAAATTTCTGTTGAAATCAAACAGGACCTGAGCAAAAAGCTGGCCGAATTCGCTTCTTACAACGACAGCCTGGAAGAGGTGTTTGAGAACAGAGAGCAGATTGAGATTTCAAGGTATTATGAAAAGTTGCCCAAACCCACACTCCTCGCTACCGAAGAGTTTATCGAAGGCAACATCTACTGGCGCGACACCCAGCGCGAAACACCAAGAGAGGCGCAATGATACAAAGAAAACAAACCGTGTTCCTTTTCTTGGGCGCACTCATCTCATTGGTTTGCCTCTGCATGCCCTTGGGATATTATATCGACACCACCAACCACGCCCTTGGACAGCAGCACCAACTGTTCAACCTATGGATAGCCAATGCTGACGGAGGCCACGACTATTCAGTATGCCCCCTGGCACTGGTGCTTTTCGTGGCCATGGACATGGCGGTGTATAACATCTTCCTGTTCAAAAACCGCATGGTGCAGAGCAAGATATGCCTGTTCAACATCCTGCTCATCATCGGATGGTATGCCGTGCTGGCACTATACACCTTTGTGCTGAACGACGGCATGGGCACATTCAAACCAGGATTTGCCCTCATACTGCCTGCAGTGTCGCTGATACTCTACGTCATGGCACGCAAGGCAATACTGGCCGACGAGGCACTGGTGAGAGCAGCTGACAGAATAAGATAAATTTGTGAAAACACAATAACGAGAAAGGCGATTTGTTCCCCCTATATTATATATAATAAGGTGGAAAAATCGCCTTTTTG
>SFEK01000208.1 GCA_004557285.1 Bacteroidales bacterium
TGATGGATAGTTTATTATACATCCATTCATCACGCTCATGAGCGCAAGGATCAAAGAAAGGAATAATTGTTTCATGTTCTTGTTTCAAGATTAAAAGTGATCGTAAATTCTTTTACTGCATTTCTCACATAGCGTGGATTTGTTAGAGAAGTCGGCACGTCCTTTTGCATCCTTCATCAGGCACTTCGGATTGTCGTCTGGACAATGCCGGTATTCGAAACAGGTGTGGATGAACTCATGGGCAGCAACTTTCCACAGATCCCTGCGATGCCTTACACGGAAAGTTGATACCACACACGCCTTCTTGGGAATCAAGCTGAGACCTAAGACGCCCCAATTGGGTTTGCCTTTGTAGCTCACCGAGATGTCTTTGTGCGTGAGCGCAATGATGACGTGCTGCCCATTGGCATCCTTAGCCAGTGCGTTGATTATCTTGTCGGCACGATAGCGGGTGCCGGCATCGTTCTTCAGCTCTTCAGCCAACGGTTTGTTGGGAAGCACTTCGAACTGAAGACCGACCTCGCCAATCAGCATGCCCAGGTGCTTTTCCAAATCACGCTTCAGCTGCAAGGCTTCCTTCTGTGTGAAGTCAGCATAGGGCTGAAGCGAAACCTTCACGTAGGGACAAGTGCAGAGCGTGTCCGCATGTTCCGTGCCGGCATCGCCCGTGGGACAGTCCACTTGTGATCCGACCCATAACAAAAACGCCACAGCCAGCAGCACGGCAAGAAATACCGAGCCTACAATGAACGATAATACTCTTCTACTCATGTTTGCAATAATTAAAATGTTTCCTTCTGTGTAGATAGTTCAGGTCGCTTTGATGACGATAGGCCTCCTTCTCAAACCGGATATGGGCATAGGCCTGCAGCCAGTCTTTATACTTGAAATACAAAGCAACCCATTCGATGCCATACTAGATGAAGAACGGAATATACAACAGCTCCCTCTGCTGGGCCGCATGAATCAATTCGTGGGTCAATTCCTCTGCATCAAGCGGTCTTATAGACAACACGAAGCCAAATAGGCATATCGCAAGATAATTCTTACCCATAGGGTGTTTTTTCACGAGAAACACCCGATGATTGTGATTCCTTATAACTTTCATATAGATAGGTTTAGAATGCTGCTTTATTTAAAAACGACTGGCGGATTGACGGCCTCGAAGGCTTTTTTGTCTTCGTGTTTGCCAACAGAGACTCCAACACAGGGAGCATGCGGTTCAGCTGGCCGTACTGAATCATGAAGTTCCAGAAGGGCTCAAACTTCTTCCAACCGCCCATGTAGAACAGATGGGCCAGTTGCTGCTTCAAATTGTCGTGGCCGAAGCTGGCACGGAAGATATTGCTCCAGGAATAGAACTCTTTATAGGCCCAGTCGTAGCCCTGCTTCAGTTCTTCGGCAGTGAGTCCGACGGTCTTGTAGACGACCGTACGCGTGTCATACTGACTCCAATCGTAGGAGGTGATGCGCCCGTCCCGCTCCATCTGCTGAAACAAACGTGTGCCGGGATAGGGCGTGAGGATATGGAAGGTGGCTGTGGTGATGCTGTGCTCGATGCCCCAGTCAACAGTTCGGCGGAACACGTCCTTGTCGTCGTGGTCGAGTCCGAACACAAAGCTGCCGTTGATCATAATTCCAAGGTTATGCAACCGCTCAACGGCTGCCACATAGTCTTTCGAGAGATTTTGCAACTTATTGCTCGAACGGAGATTCTCTGGCGAGAAAGTTTCGAAGCCGAGAAAGACACTGCGCAGCCCTGCCTCGGCAGCCTTTTCAATCAGGTCGCCCTTCAGTACAGAGGCCACCGTGGCAGCACTCTGGAAGACGCGTCCCATGCCACGCATGCCCTCAAACAGTTCCCTTGCGAATTGCGGACTGCCCAGCAGGTGGTCGTCGAGGAAATAGAGGTGGCGGCCTGGCAATCGGTCTATCTCTGCCAAAGCCTCGTCAACGCGTTGGGTATAGAACGACTTGCCCTCGCCATAGAAGGCATCCTTATAGCAGAAGTCGCAGTGGTGCGGACAGCCACGCGATACCACGAGCGAGTTGGGCACGAAGTATTTCTCGCGCTTGATGAGGTCGCGCCTGACGAGTGGGATGTTCTCTATCGATCGCCAACGCGCCACATAGCGTTTCTGAGGATGACCGTCCCGCAGGTCGCTGATGAAGCGTGGAAAAGCCTCCTCGCCAGGCCCCAGAAGAATCGTGTCTGCATGCTGAGCTGCTTCGTCGGGCAGCGACGTGACATGCAGGCCACCCATTGCCACGTAGGTGCCCTTCTGTCGATAATGGTCTGCAATGCGATAGGCACGGTAGGCGTTGGTCACATACACCTGTATGCACACCAGGTCCGGCTCGTCGTCGAGCGTCAACTTTTCCACATGCTGGTCGACAATCTCCACCTCATCGTCATCGCCAAAGTAGGCTGCCAGCGTGGCCAGCCCCAGCGGTGGGAACAGCGAGTACTTGATGGGCCGCCAATAGGGGCTCTCGGCTTCCTGCAAGGCAGGCAGAATCATTTTTACTTTCATGGGCTTTTGTTAATCAGAGTTTTTGATTTCTATGATGCAAAATTACTCTTCTTTCCCTCTCCATCCAAAGCAAACAGATGACGTTGTATCAATTGCCCGATTTTTTGTATGAGATTCGCAACAAGCGACTCGCAAAAAGAATGTTACCAATTGTCAGAACTAGGAACAAAAGGATAAAAATCAGGTAGTTCACGTTGTTATATGTTGTATGCCAATCCGAAGCTAAGACTATTAGCTCGTGATAGCAGAGATCAAATGCTTTTTCCAATGGCATGGCATAGTGGCTGCATATCATCCAAAAGCCTATTAGGTTGATCAAACCATATAAGATGCCAGCAGACATAAGCAACCCACTTGATACTGTTCTTCTTTGTCTGAAAATCTTTATCGTGCTCCAGGTGAGCCAAAGGGCAGACAGAAGACATAA
>SFEK01000209.1 GCA_004557285.1 Bacteroidales bacterium
GACAGTAATGGTATCACCTGATCTGAACTCAGGGAACTTCTTGCCGGTTGCAAATGCTTCTTCAGCAACTTTAATTAAATCCATTCTTGTTAATAATTAAATTGTTTATCGTTCCACCGTAACATAACTAGGCTACACTTCTTCCTGTCATAGGTTACGCGGAAAGCGGTGCAAAGGTACTACTTTTTCGTTTCAATTCCAAAACATCTTCCTCTTTTTTATACTTTTTCTTTGACTTGTCCCCATTTTTATCTAACTTTGCAGCTGATCATTACATGTCAACCATGAACAAAACTACTTTATTGCTCCTTTCGTGCCCCATGGTTTGCCTGGGCATATCGTGTTCCTCACCCTATCAGATGACAGGTGTCGAGCGCACCCGTATTCTCGTTGATGAAAAATATGACCAGTACACCGATGCCGCCGTCGAGGCCTTCATTGCCCCTTACAGGCAGCAGGTTGACAGCATGATGAGTCCGGTGGTAGGACACTCGGCTGCCTATATGAATGCCACCCGTCCTGAAGGCACCTTGTCCAACCTGCTTGCCGACATCTTAGTGTGGAGCGGACAGTTCTACGACGAACAACCCGACTTTGCCGTGTATAACATGAGAGGCATCCGTTCCGCCTTAGGCAAGGGAGAGGTCACCAAGGGTGATGTTGTTGACATTGCCCCCTTCGAAAACAAGGTATGTTTTGTCACCCTTTCAGGCACCCATGTGCTCCAGCTCTTCCGCGAGATAGCATCCACAGGCGGCGAGGCCCTGAGCCATGGCGTTGAACTGCAGATTACCCCTGAGGGCCAGTTGCTCGAGGCCAAACTCTTCGGCAACAGCATTCAGCCCGACAAGCACTATCGGGTGGCCACCATCGACTATGTGGCATTGGGCAACGACCACATGGAGGCTTTCAAACTTTCCACCGATTCCAATATGCCCAAGGCCGAAACCAACAATGTCCGTTACATCATCATGAAATACCTGCAGGAGATGGCATCCAAGGGCGTTGCCGTCAATGCAGCAATAGAAGGTAGAATCAAAATCGTACAACAATGAAACGTATATTCCTTGCCATAGCCTTGACAACCGTCATGATGGTGTCAATGGCCAAAAAGACGAAAACAATCGTTGTTCTCCACACCAACGACACACACAGCTGCATCTTTCCGCTCAGCAAATATCTGGCAGATACCTTGGTTGCAGGCCGCGGCGGTTTTGTGCGCCGGGCAACCATGATAGCTGAAGAGCGCCGCGCCCATCCCGACTTGCTGCTGCTCGACAGTGGCGACTTCTCGCAGGGCTCATCCTATTATACCCTGTTCAAGGGAGATGTGGAGGTGGGCTTGATGAATCTGATGCGCTACGATGCCGCCACCATCGGCAACCACGAGTTCGACTATGGGGTTGACAATATGGCACGCCTGTTCAAGATGGCCGATTTCCCCATTGTGTGTGCCAACTACGATTTTGCAGGCACACCCCTTGAGGGCATTGTCAAGCCCTATACCATCATTCGCCGCAATGGCCTCAAGATCGGCATCTTCGGTGTGTCACCCCAGTTGGAGGGCCTCGTGGCCAAGACCACCTGCCAGGGCGTGGTGTATCGCGACCCCATTGCAGCCGCTCAACAGGTGGCTAACGAACTGAAACGTGACCATAAGTGCGACCTGGTCATCTGTCTTTCCCATCTTGGATGGGACATCGAGGGCATCGACGACGTAGAGATGATGGCAGCCACCAAAGACATCGACCTCGTGTTGGGAGGCCATAGCCACTCCTATTTCCAGGAAATGCCGTATGTCAACAATGCCGAGGGCAAGGCCGTGCCCAACGACCAGAACGGCAAGAGCGGAATCTTTGTGGGAAAAATCACGTTGCGGATGGATTGAGAGATATTAAAAAACTATAATTTTAACAATTCTGTCCGTTTCTGTCATGGGTTAAGTTGAATAAAATCCTTATCTTTGCAAACGATAACAGAACTAACTAGATGTTCTTCACCCAATGTATTCTGCAACTCCTTGTGAGTAAGTGGAATAAATAATTTTTCACGATGGTTGCATTGAACAATGCACGCAACAAATCAAGTGGCGAACCCACTGATTTGCCCCACTGCGAAGGACAACTCTCCAACGCTCCCCCCGAAGCGCCAAGCGCACAATCAGGGGTGTCGGTAGAGAATGCCCAATCGGCAATGAGACCCATACCCTTGGACAATCACGCTCCACCCCGTTACAACAACGGCAAACCGCATTGGTTTGTGCTCCGCGTGTCCTATGGGCGTGCAACCAAGGCCTCAGAACTCTTGGAGAAAAAGGACATCCTCACCTTTAACCCTCTTCACAAGGTGATGAGGATGGTCAGGGGCAAACGCCGCCGTGTGCAGTTGCCGCTGCTTCCCGGCTTGATTTTTGCCCATACCGAAGCCCGGCCCCTGGCCGAAGCCTTGGAAGACCCCCTCATCCGCTCCCTCGTTTCCTATTACTACGACCACTTCAGCACGGGTACCAATGGATACAATCCACCGCTTATTGTGCCAGACAAACCCATGCGGAGTTTCATCACCGCTTTGACAGCCGACAGCCACGATGTCCGTGTAGTATCCCCAAGGTATGTCCACTACAAGAGTGGCGACATTGTCCGAGTCACTGCCGGCGAGTTCAAGGGAGTAGAGGGCAGAGTGGCTCGTGCCGCCGGACAGCAGCGTGTCATCATCAACATCTCCGGCCTCTGCCTTGTGGCCACCGCCTATATCCCCACCGGCTGTCTGGAGATTGTCACGCCTGCAGAAATGTAGCCGCCAATCACAAGAATGATATTCACGGCGATTCACGTTCACCCAAAAAAAATACGAATCCAAAAATATACGAAGAGAATGAAGAAAGCATTGATTACCGGAATCACGGGCCAGGACGGCTCGTATCTGGCAGAATTCCTGTTGCAAA
>SFEK01000210.1 GCA_004557285.1 Bacteroidales bacterium
AAGGATGGCCGACTCTCTGTTTTATAGCCATGAGAGTCGGCTTTTTATGTGACTAAAAAAAATATTTTGACACTGATGCTATCATTATCATAAAAAATTCATATATTTGCACCAACTTTGGATAAGCCATTGAATAACACTTTAAAGACCAATAAATTATGTTTTCATTCATTATCTGTCTGCTTGTATTGATAGCAGGATATTTTGTATATGGAAAATTTGTCGAGAAAATCTTTGCTCCCGACAATCGTCCAACACCAGCAGTAGCCAAGGCCGACGGTGTAGATTATGTGGTATTGCCCAATTGGAAAGTCTTCATGATCCAGTTTCTCAACATAGCGGGCACCGGTCCCATCTTCGGAGCCATCATGGGAGCCAAATTCGGCCCTTCATGCTATCTATGGATAGTGTTTGGCTGCATATTTGCCGGTGCTGTGCACGACTATCTGTCGGGTATGCTTTCCATACGCCACGATGGAGCCAGCCTTCCCACGCTTGTGGGGAAATATCTGGGAGAGAAAGCCCGATCCTTCACGCTTATCTTCACGGTGCTGCTGATGATTATGGTAGGCACAGTATTCGTGTACAGTCCGGCTGAAATACTCAAAGGCATTTACGGTACTACCATGTTCTGGGTGGTGGTGGTCTTTGTCTATTACATCATCGCCACCATGCTTCCCATTGACAAGCTCATCGGCAAGATATATCCCTTGTTTGCCATATCTCTGCTGTTCATGGCCTTTGCCTTGATGATCGTGCTGTTTGTCAAAATGCCCCATATCCCCGAATTATGGGATGGATTGGACAACAGAGCGTATGCTGCCGACCCTTCATGGACACAAGACATTTTCCCGTGCCTGTTCATTACGGTGGCCTGTGGTGCCATCAGCGGTTTCCATGCCACACAAAGCCCACTCATGGCACGTTGTGTGAAGTCTGAAATGATGGGGCGCAAAGTGTTTTACGGTGCCATGATTACCGAAGGCATCGTGGCTTTGATATGGGCTGCCGTTTCTTCATATTTCTTCTATGGCGAACCATCTCCAGGCTATGAGCTGTTGCAGGCCGACGGTTTCCAAACATCAGCACCAAGGGTGGTTGACATCATCTGCAAAGAATGGTTGGGCATGGTAGGTGGCATTTTAGCCTTGATTGGTGTAGTGGCTGCACCTATAACCAGCGGAGACACGGCATTCCGTTCAGCACGCCTTATTATTTCAGAAGCCCTGCATGTGGAACAGAAGTCGCTGCACAAGCGTCTGCTCATCTGCGGTCCTCTGTTTGCATCAGCCATTGCCATGCTGGTGTGGCAGATTGACAATCCCAACGGTTTTAATGTGATATGGCAATATTTCGGATGGTCAAACCAAACACTTTCGGTGATCACGCTGTGGACACTCACCGTGTATATGGCCACAAAAAAGAAGCCATACATCATCACACTCGTTCCAGCACTTTTCATGACCATGGTATGTGCCAGTTTCCTGTTAGTTTCAAAACAGACCATAGGTTTGCCCCACACATTGGGATATATTTTAGGCTTCTCCGTCACACTGACAGCAGCCATTTGTTTCTACATTTGGCTGAAAAAGAACAGGAAAGAACAGGTTGAACAATAGCAAAAAACAGATGAACAACAGCTGAGAGCCGGTTGTCTAACCTACTTGATGACAATCGGCTCCATCATCCATTCGGTAAAAGGCAGTTCTTCTTCAAATGAATAGATGGCCTTGACCTCTTGTCCATCCATCTCAACCACACGACGACCTAAATCCATGCCGTGAACGACGACATGGTTGGAAGCTATTCTTCGTATCGACATTTCATCAAGGATTAGTGAATTATCGGGAAACACGGCGAGAACGTCCATTGTCCTGCGACTCCATTTTCTGCACCTCGTTAAACATAAGGGGGCGACCCTTGGGCATGACAGGCTGAGGGGCAGAAGCACCAGGTTGGGGCTTGCCCTGCTGCGATGAAGATGATGACGATGGCTGTGGCTGTGAAGCAGGTTTCATGGTATCAGCAGGCTGTCGTGAGATGTCTGATGTTGACTGCTGCTTGCCATAGTCACGCAGTCTAACCATGCGGATATGGTCAACAGCCATCAGACGCAACCCGGCATCATCACCAACATTCCTATTATTCTTGTAATAGATAAATCCACGAATCATCTTGATGCCATGATGAGCATCATCAGCCACGCTAAGCGTATAGTTGGTATTGGCCGACATACGTGTCATCGTACTTGCAGTGCTGTCGTTGTTGAACGTGAGCGAGAGAACGGCGACACCATCATTGAATCCACCGCGTGAAATAAAATCACAGTTAAAACTGAAGATAATTTTATCACCCTTTTGATAGCTGCTGTCTGCCACCAGTTCAAACGTCAACAAATGGTAAGGAGCCATGGGCATGAGCAGGCAAGCAGATTCGCCACGCCAAAGATTGGTTGTATCCTTTGCAGACGACAGATTGCCATATCTGTTGATGTCGGTTGCTGTGGCGCCAAGAGCCAAGGCATCCTCAGAAAAACGTTTGGAAAGATTTTCAAAAATCTTGTGCAGACGATCAGAATGGCGGGTATAATAAACCAACGAAGAATCAAACTCTGCTTCTGTTATCCCATATTTCTTAAACACCGCCTGCCGATATAAAGCCACATCATAATCTCTGCTTTCAGCGTCACTGTTCACCATAGCATCAGCAAGATGGCAGTCGTAAAGAATATCCTCAAACTCCTGGGGTTGCAGATACTGTCGCGGAACCTTAGGTTTACAAGCAGCCAGCATCATCAACACCACGAAACAAGTCAGCAACAGAATATTGAATCTTCGCATTGATTTCTAAAGCATTTATTTACTTCTCGATGGTTTCACAGGGATTTATTTCCTCAGTGAAATCTGAGACAACTCTTGCCTACAGAACA
>SFEK01000211.1 GCA_004557285.1 Bacteroidales bacterium
CCTCTAAAACAAGACCTGTATTTCTGTTGATTTGCATAAAAAGTAATAAAAAACGATGCAAAGATAATGCATTTAAATGAAAATGATGTATCTTTGCAAAATAATTTTTTATTCATATTAATACATTTATTATATGTTTAGTATAGAGACCTATGTTAACCGCCGCACCGAACTGAAAAAGCTCGTAAAGAGTGGCATAATACTTCTTTTCGGCAACAATGAGTCGCCCGTGAATTATCCCAACAACGGATATTACCCCTTCCGTCAAGACTCGACGTTCCGTTATTATTTCGGTCTTGAAAGAGACGGACTGGTGGGAGTCATCGACATCGAGAATGACTCGGAAATACTTATTGGCGACGACATCGACATCGACGACATCATCTGGTATGGCTCTGTCAACAGCGTGAGCGACTTGGCTGCAAGCTGTGGCATGAAGAAGTCAGCTCCCATGAAACAACTGCAAATCATCTGCAATGAGGCCCTCAAACTGAAACGCCCCATCCACTTCCTGCCGCCATACAGACACGACAACAAACTGCAGATTTTCGACCTGCTGGGCATTCATCCCAACCAGCAAAAAGAATCTGCATCTGTAGAGCTCATCAAGGCCGTGGTCAAGATGCGCTCCACCAAAGAGCAACAGGAAATCGATGAAATCGACCAGGCTTGCTCCATTGGCTACAAGATGCACACCACAGCCATGAGACTCACCAAACCCGGACTGACTGAGAAATATGTCGGCGGCATGGTGAATGGTGTGGCCAACGCCTACGGTTCGATGGTCAGCTTTGCCACCATCTTCACACAGCATGGGGAAATCATGCACGGCACACCATCATGGAACAAACTGGAAGATGGTCGCCTGGCATTGTGCGACTGTGGTGCCGAAAACCGCAACGGCTACTGTTCAGACAACACCCGCACATACCCTGTCAACGGCAAGTTTACCCAAAAACAACTGGAAATCTATAAGATTGTGGAAGAATGTCACGACTATGCCCTCGAACTGTCCAAGCCTGGCATCAGGTATTATGACGTACACATGGGTGTGTGCCGCCTCATGACAGAACGACTGAAAGAACTGGGACTGATGAAAGGCGACGTGGACGAAGCGGTGAAGGCCGGCGCACATGCCCTGTTCCTGCCCCACGGATTGGGTCACATGATGGGTATGGATGTTCACGACATGGAAGGTCTGGGACAGAACTATGTGGGCTTCGACGACGACATCCAGCCTTCGACACAGTTTGGCACCAACTGCCTGCGTATGGGTAGAAAACTGGAAAAAGGCTTCGTGGTGACCGACGAGCCGGGCATCTACTTCATCCCTGCCCTTATCGACGACTGGAGAGCCAAAGGGCTTCATCAAGACTTCATCAACTACGACAAGGTTGAGGGCTACAAAGACTTCGGAGGCATCCGCATCGAAGACGACATCCTCATCACCGACAACGGATGCCGTTTCCTTGGCGAGGAACGCATACCTTACCACCCCAAGGATGTAGAGGAATATATGAGCAATAACTAAATGAAAAACAATAACAATTAAAAAAATCAGAAAGAATGAAAAAAATTATGGCTTTTGCGCTGTTGGCCGTAATGGCAACAGGCGTTCATGCACAGGACAAGAAAGAAAACAAGAACAAGCCTGTGTTCACAACCGTTAAAGAAAACAAGATCACCAGTATCAAAGACCAGAACCGCAGCGGCACCTGCTGGGACTATTCAACCCTCAGCTATTTTGAGGCTGAAATCCTGAAGAAGACTGGCAAGACCTACGACCTCTGCGAAAGCTTTGTAGCCAACAAGACCTACATGGACCGTGCCATTCAGGTGGTTCGCCTGCATGGCGACTGCCAGTTCTCACAGGGTGGCTCATGCTACGACCCCTTGTTCTGCCTGCAAAACTATGGTATCTGCCCCGAAGACGCCATGCCTTTCCCCGGCAGTCTTTACGGCGACTCTCTGAACAACTTCAACGAGTTCTTCTCGCTCATGGAACCCTATGTTGCTGCCATCGCCAAAAACAAGGCCAGCAAAATCTCAGGACAATGGAAAGTGGGTCTGCAGGGCATCCTCGACGCTTATCTTGGCGCATGTCCTGAAAAGTTCACCTACCAAGGCAAGGAATACACTCCCAAAAGCTTCGCCGCAAGCCTCGGTCTGAACTTTGACGACTATGTAACCATCACCAGCTACACCCACCATCCTTTCTACACCGCATTCGCCGTTGAGGTACAGGACAACTGGCGCAATCCGCAGTCATGGAACCTTCCTATCGACGAAATGATGCGCGTTATCGACAATGCCATCAACGAGGGTTACTGCATTGCATGGGGTGGCGACGTGTCTGAAGAAGGCTTCACCCGTCAGGGTCTGGCTTATGCCATCGACAACAAGAAGGCTCAAAGCCTTGCAGGCAGCGACATGGCACGCTGGTTGAAACTGTCAAGAACTGAAAGAACCAACATGCTCGACTCTTTAGGCTGCAAGGTGCCCGAAATCGTTCCAACACAGCAAAGACGCCAGGAAAGATATGACAACTGGGAGCTTACCGACGACCACGGTATGCTGATCTACGGTCTGGCCAAAGACCAGAACGGCAAAGAGTATTACATGGTGAAAAACTCTTGGGGTGAAGCCGGAGATTATAAAGGTATTTGGTACATGACCAAGGCCTTCATCGCCGACAACACCATGGACTTCATGGTGAACAAGAATGCCATTCCCAAGGACATCAGAAAGAAACTGGGCATCTAAAGGAAAAAAAACCTTTCATGAACAGTCAACGGCAGTAGTTTTAACGGTGTTAGCTACCCCATGACGTCCATGACATGATAATATATCGGTGATTTATGCAGTTTTCTGTCATAAAT
>SFEK01000044.1 GCA_004557285.1 Bacteroidales bacterium
GTGGTCGTCTCGCCCCTGTCGAGCCGGGAGCTGTACACCATGGGCCAGCACACCATTCCCAGTGATACGGTCTGCTTCCCCGCCAAGCTGATGCACGGCCATGTGATCTCGCTGATCAAGGATGGGGTCGATGCCATTTTCTACCCCTGTATGTCGTATAACTTCGATGAAAAGCTGGGCGACAACCATTATAACTGCCCGGTGGTCGCCTATTATCCCGAGGTGATTGCGGCCAATACCCCCGACCTGGAGGGTGTTCCCTTCATCAAGGAGTACCTGGGCGTGCATCGCCGCAAGGATTTCCCTCTGCATCTGCTGTACGCGCTCGCCGACTATTTCCCCGGCATCACGCTGGAGGAAGTGGGCAAGGCCTGCAAGGCCGCCTACGAAGCCTATGACGAGTACCGCGAAAATGTGCGCCGCGAAGGGGAACGGATCATTGCCAGGGCCCGCGAAAAGGGTATGCCCATCATTGTCCTCAGCGGCCGGCCCTATCACCTGGATCCGGAGATCAACCACGGCATCGACAAGCTGATCACCAGCATGGGCGCCGCCGTGATCAGCGAGGACTGCATCAGCGGCAAAATCAAGAATTTCGGTGAACGTCAGGCACAAGACTCGTTCTCTGACACCACCTTCAAGCGTTTCGACGGCGGTCTGCGCATCGGCTGCGGCGTGGGCTACGACCTGTTCTATGCCGACCTGTCATACGACATCGGCCTGAGCAACATCTGCCACGACACTTTCGACACCTCGCACAATGGCTGCCTCTACCTCAACTTCGGTGTGAACTTCTAAGTTTTTCACCCCCATAAACATGTCCACCTGCATGGTTGAAAACGGTCAGCAAAAGACCGTCATTACCAATGAAATTCAACCATACAAGTGGATTTTTGTCTTTTTTCTTTCCATATCACAACTTTTTTATTATTTTTGCATCCTGCGACAGCAATCACCGTGTCAATCCGCAAGAAACGGACAAAAGAGAAAGAAAAACTACATTATATATGAAATTGAGATTATCATGTGTGCGCATGGTCCTACTCATTGTCATGACAATGGTATCGGCCGGCATACAGGCGTACCCCTATTTCTTCAAGCCCATCAACCAGGGATTTGACGACATCGCCCGAAAACTGGCACAGCTCGACTTTGAAAACAAGCGCACACACATCACCGAAGACCAACTGGCACAACTGGAAAAAATCGCAGCCAAAAGCTCTGACAACCAGCTCAAGGCGCGCGCCATGTTCTGGCGTGTGCGCTCCACACAGATGGATGCACAGCCCCCCAAATGCATCGAAATCCTCGAAAAAGCCAGAACACTCTGCAGTTCGGAATACGACTACGACCTGGCCTGCATCGACTACCAGTTGGCCGGCAACTACGACCGCATGGGGCGCTACCTCGATGCCTACACATTGCTGCAGAGCACGCTGCCCGTGTTTGAACGCCACGAGGACTACTATTTCCTGGGCAATGCCTATCTGCTTCTGGCACAGTTGTTTATCGACATCGAAGACACCGACAACGTGACCAAACACCTGCAGCAGGCCAAGGAAGCCTACCGCAAGGTCGGGTTTCCGCTCAACCGCATCTATTTCTTTGAAGCCTTCCTGGCCAAGGGCGAAAACAAGAAATTCAAGCTCTACCAGCAGTCAGTCACACACGACGGCTCCGACTGGGGCATGGACATCCAGGCCCTGTGCGCCATGTCGGAACTCAAACTGAAGATGGGCCAACCACAAGAAGCCCTCGCCTTTGTTGACAAGGCCGACCGCCTGCTCGACCGGATGTCGCCCGGCAACACACTGTTCCGCAGCATGGTGGCCGTGACCAGGGCAACGGTGCTCTATCACAGGGGAGAAATGATGCAGGTGAAAAGCATTCTGATGAACGAAATGGCACATGCCGAACTGCTTGCCGGCGAGAAACTGCTCTCCACCATCTACGAACTGCTGTGGAGGGTGAACGAGCAGCAGGGCAACGAGCGCGATGCCTACCAATACCTCAAGCTCTACCAGCAGGAATACAAGCGCATGGGCGACTCCATACGCAGCCAGGACATCCCCAAGGCACAGGCCCGCGAGGCCATTGCCCGCCACAACGACTCCATACGCCTGCTGGAGCAGGATGCCGAGTTGAGCCGCCGTTTCATGTATATGAGCATTCTGGTGTGCGTGGTGGTGCTGTTGGTGTGTGCCGTGCTGTTTGTGTATTTCCGCCAGCGACTGAAAATCAAGAAAGTGGAAAACCGCGAACTGCGCAACAACCTGCAGCAGGAGGCCCTCATCTATAGCATGAACCGCAAGAACTTTGAGCAAGACATCAAGCAGAAAGAGTGCGAAATCAGTTCGTCCACCCTGCTGCTGGCCAACAAAAACGAGGTGTTGCAGCAAATCAGCGACATCACACGCAAATACCAGGAGATGGGAAGCATTCCGGCTGAATATGTCAAGCAGGTGAACGACGTGATTGGCGACTCGCTGAAAAACGACGACGAGTGGCAACGCTTCAAACTGCATTTCGACAGCGTTCACCCCGACTTTTTCGTCAAGCTCAAGGAGGCCGGCACAGGGCTCACCGAGAACGACCTGCGCCTCTGCGCCTACATCCGCATCGGCATGCGTGCCAAGCAGATTGCCGAAATGCTGTCGGTCAGTCCTGACAGCGTGAACAGCAACCGCTATCGCCTGCGCAAGAAACTGAAGATACAAAAGGGTGACAGTCTCGACGACTTTATCCGAAAAATATAGGTGGCCGAATATTTCAGCCACCTATCTGTTATTGTTCCATCAACGGCAGTTGTCCACTGCCGCAATCATCCTTACATCACGATTTTCTTGCCGTTGACGATTTTGATGCCCTTGGCACCTTTGTACACACGCTGGCCCATGATGTTGTACATCACGTTGTTGCCGGCCTTGCTCGCTGTAGCCACGGAGCCTATGCCTGAGGTGATGCCTGTGATTTCCACCTTGTCGGCATTCACCACGATGCCGTTCTTGTCGAGCAACATCACCACCAGTTCGGTGTTTTCCTTCTCCAGTACATTCTCCGGCCACTCCATCTCATAGCTGTGCGAGAAACGGTCGCCCTCGTTCACCGTCTCAGGAATGATGCCACTGACGCCGTCGTAGCCGGGGAAGATGGCCCGCGCCACATCCTGATACCACATGTCTTCGGCCTTGATCACCGACGGTTTCTTTTCATAGCCACCCATCTCGCCATAGGCATTGCCCGCATAATAGTTGTTCTGCTCATAGCCTGTGGGCACGTTGTCGGCCAGTCCCAACTGCTCATGCGTGCGGTGCACGTCATTCTCCAGCAGCACATACACCAGTTTGTAGTCGGCGTTCTGCACGTCGGCGGCAAAATGCACGTCGGTCTCAGCCTTGATGTTGCCCGTTGTCTCGTCGCAGGTTGCAGTCAGGCTGATGCCACAGATGTTCATCCTGCCATTGCGGATGGTGTTGTAGGTGGTGTACATCTCCAGCGGGTCGATGCTGTACAAGGCGTTGCGGTTCATCACACAATGCGGATAGCCCGAGATGCCGCAGCGTGAGAACAGCGTGTTGAGATAGTCTTCCACGCCGTCGGCCATGGCATCAGTCCAGTTGGCCGAACTGCTGTGCACGGCGATGCCGATAAATGAGTCGGGGTAATTCTCCTTCATTTGGGCCATCGACACGATGCCACGGATGCAATAGCCGCACCAGGTGCCCGTCACCTCTTCAGACACGATTTTCCAAGGATAGGCCGACACACGTCCGCTCACACCTGTAGAGTCGGCGCCACTCTTCACCCACACGGCATAGTCGAGCGTCTCGTTGCGGTCGATGTGGAAAGTCTGGTCAAGGATGAAGTCAGTTTTCTTGCCCACCTTCAGCACCCCGTCGAAATGCTGTTCAAACCGCTGTTCGCCGATGGCATAGCCCACGGTATAGCCCGTCACCTCCTGGTCGCCGGCGGCAAACACTGAGCCTGTGAGCTTCAGGTCGCCATATTCATAGATGACCCTGGTCAATCCGGTTTTCAGTCCCACAGCCGACGGCACGCCCACGAAGATGTCGTCCACATAGAGGCAAGCCTTGTCCTTGCTGTCGTTGACAAAGGCGATATACACGGTCTGCCCTGCATAGTCGGCCAGGCTCACCTCGTGACGGGTCCATTCAGCATTCTCCTTGGAGGTCTGGAAGAGCGGTGCCGTCTTGTCAAAACACTCGATGCCAGAGCCTGTTGTAGAGACATACACCTTGTAGCCGTCGCGATAGTCTTTGTCGCTGGCCTTGGCCCTCCAGGAGAGCACAGCCTTGGCCTCTTTCACGTTGACGGGCGGCGTGATCATCCAGTCGTCGCTCTGCCCCGCGTTCTTGTACCACGAAGTGCTGGCGGCCACCATGTTGCCGTTATTGCCCTCGTCGGCAGCCACCCATGGCGTGCCCACGGCAAATCCCAGTTTCTGCATGTCGGTCGATGGTGTGCGCCCGTCGTTGTCAACCAAGGTGAATGTCGAGGGAATGCCCTCGCTGAAGTCGGTCATCAGGTAAGTGTCTTGTGCCTGTGCTGTGGCGAGCGAAGCTGCTGCACACAGCGTGAAAATCATTTTTTTCATAGATATTGAATACATGTTGTTGTTCGATTATTTGGTCATTTTCTTGGCGGCTGTGCCCTTTTTCACGATGTAGAGACCCCGCTGAGGCAGTCCGTTGTAGCGTCGGCCGTCCAAGGTGTAATACAGTTCCGTACCGTGCTCACCATTGTCAGCGACATTCGGCCGACCGATGCCCAATGTCTCTTCGGTAAACACCTGATATTCTTCAGAAACCATCGATGTAGCCTCATCGTTCTTGGCTTTCACCGTGAAGGCATAGCAAGCCTGTGGGTCAAGGTTTTCAAATCTGTATTGAGTGTCGGTCACATCCTTCACCTCATGGTTTTCGGCATGGTAGAAGTTGTTGTCTTCCACCTCGCCCTCTACGAATTCGATGTCGCCGGTCACGGCCACCTCCTTCATGTTGTCAAATTCAACCTCCTGGTCGCCGCGCACCACCACGATGCTGTCGATGAAGGCCCGCTCCTTGTTCACCTCGAATGTGACGGGTGTCTTGGAGAAACCGCCGTTGAAGCGGAACACGTATGTGCGCGCTGCGCTGGTGAGTCGTGTCTTGCCCTGCTGTCCGTTGGCCGACACGGTAAACACGGGTTGTTTGCCGTCGGCCGACTTCACGGTGACAGCCACGGCGAAATTCCCGTCATAACGGTGCAGGTCAAGTTCGGGAGTGGTCAGGTGTCCGCTGGTTCCTGTCTTGCCCACCTGGCACCAGCCATTGTCAATGGTAGCGTTTTCGCTTTCCCATCCTGCCGGCATGTCGTTGAAGCCCTGCTGCAGCGCCACCCCAAGTTCAGACACATAGCGCAGGCGGTAGATGGCCAGGTCGTAAGCAGTAGCCTTGTCAACCGGTGCCCAGCTGGCCAAGAACGATTTGTCGGTTATCTCGTTGGCAGAGAGAGCCTTTGGTGTTTTCAGACAGTTGGGCATGAAGTTGAAGCTCACCACGCCATCCTCGTTTTTGATGTCAGTCACCCATTTCACGAAAGTCTCCCCCGTATAAGGTGTTGCTGCCGGTGTGCTTTCGGCGGTGAAGCAGTCGTTTTTCGAGAAGGGTGATTTTTTCATCGGATAGAGGTCATGTTTTTCTGTATCACTCCCTTTGAGCACATCATAGGTTTTCTCGTTGTCGGCGGCCACCATGGTGGCACGGGGATGCTTGGTGTCATTGTTCACCACGTTGCGGCTCCAGGCCCCCGGCTCAAAGTCAACGTGGGTTATCATCATGCCCGAGCCTTTGATGTGGGCGTCCCATCCCTCCTGCTGTCGGTTTTCGAGCAGGTAGAATTCATTGGGGTTTCTGGTGGAGAGCAGATAGGCCTCGTTGCTGTCGGCCACGGGCAGCAGCTGCATCAGGTCTTCGGGCTCGCTGATTGCCGTCGGCGTGAGCCATCCCAGTGTCCAGCGTTCAAAGGCGTTATAGGCAGGCGGCGTATGACAGTTGTTGTTGTAGGCCCCATAGTCCATGATGTCGTAGCTGCCAAACTGGTAGTCGGTGGCATCGTCGGTGTTGTAGTGGTCGGCCAGTCCCAGCACATGTCCGAATTCGTGGCACACCGTGCCTATACCTGCCGACGAGGTGCCACTGTTGCCGTCGAGTTCGGCCGAGCAGGCATACGTGTCGATGGTCTTGCCGTCGATGGTCAGGTTGATGCTGAAGCTCGACAACTGGTATTTGTGTGGCCAGATGGTATTGGAGGGGGCACCGGCGTTCTGTCCGTAACCGGCAAAGATGACATAAACCATGTCCACCTTGCCGTCGCCATCGCCATCGTATTGGTTGAAATCCACCAGTCTGTCGTCGCTCGCCTTCTGGCAGGCGTCCTTGATCATCTCGCCCACATGCACATCCGTGCCCTGCATATAGTCGTCGTTGCCGTAATAGCTGCTGGTGCGGGTCAGCCTGACAGGACCTATCACATCAAACTGCGGTTCAAACAATCCTGCCGACTGCGCCACGAAATAATCCCTGGCACTGCCTGTGGCCCCGTCATCAGCAAACCCTTCCTCGTTGAGCATGCGGTGATGGAAGTCTTGGTCGAGCGTGAACGTGATGTCGGCAAACTCCACCAGCAGCACGGGGCATTTACCCTTGCCAACGGTGGGAAAACTGCCTATCTTGAAGTTGCCGTGGTCGTTTCCCTTGTCGTCGGCAGTCCTGGCCACAGGAGCCTTGCGCATGGCAGAGGCAGCGTCATCCTCCTGATATATGGCAATGTTGTTCTCACGGATAAAATCCAGCTCGCTCTTGCTGCGCTGGTCGTGCACCATCGGAGCACCCAGCATCGTGGGTTGTCCGTCGGCATTGTGATACACATAGCGGAAAGCTCCTTGCCCGTCCTGTGCGATGCGGTAGCCGTCGGCGGTCAGATAAACATGGTGGTGCTCGTCGCCTTGCAGATAGAAGGTCACGGTGGTACCGTCGGGCTGTTTGGCACTGAGGGCACCCCTCTTGGCCGGAACAGCCATCATGCTACCTGCACAGAGCAGGGCCGCAACCGATAGAATGGTTTTCTTTTTCATGTCGTTAAGTTTTTTAGGTTTTCGTAATATTTTCTGGTTGCAAAGTTACTAATATTATATTATTGTAAATATAACAAAATGTCACTATTTTACATGACAACCTGCCAAAACCATATAGATAAAAAATGACAGCCCCAATTTTTCTGTCATTTTAATACATTTCTACCTATTTATTGATTAATTTTGTCATCGGAAATTTGAAAAATAATTTTGGCTAAGAAAATCATTCACCATCATCATTCATTAAAAAAATTACACTATTATGAAGCACAAACTCAACTATCTGTTCCTCGTCATTGCCCTGATGACGCAATGGGGATGGAACGTGGCGCGGGCGGGCGACATCCGCACAGGCTATGCCATCAACAACAATGAAGACTACACCAAGGGCATCTTCACGTTTGAAATGGGCGACACCATCAACGACCTGAAATTGTGGATGCCGCTGACCTTCAACCAAGCGAGCGGCGGACGCCTCATCGGCGACACCTATTATTATATAGACTACACTCAGACCGACAACGGCTACGAGGTGAACGGTCTGTATGCCGTGAACATGGACGACCAGAGTGTACGTCTGGTGGCCGACTATGGTGCCGCCAACATGGGTGCCATCGCCTCGTGCTTTGCCTACGACTACCAGGAGCAGGCCATGTATGGTCTTGGCTCTTTCAACGGCGGCAGCACACTGGTCAAGATCGACCTTGACAACGGAAACATCTCAACGGTGGGCGAAGTGCAGCTCGACTACATCAATGCCACAGCCCAAAGCTATGGCTACGACCACCTGCATGTGATGGCCACCAACTACGACGGCGACACCTATGCCGTGAGCTACTGGGGCTCGCTCTACAAGGTGAACACCAAGACCTGCACGGCACAGTATGTGGCCGACCTCGACTACAACCCGGGACAGGCGTTCATGTACAGCAGCGACGACCTCTTCTTCGACAACGACAACGAGCAGCTCTACCTGCGCTATACCACCTACGACTGGAGCACCTACTCGTGGCTCTACGAAGTGGTGAAGATCGACGTCAAGACAGGCCATGTTGACCGCTTTGCACAAAACGACATGCTGGGCAGCATGCTGGCCGTTTCTATCCCCTTCACCCCTGCCGAGGCCAGCGCACCTGCCAAGGTACAGAACCTCTCCATCACCCGTGGCGAGGCCGGTGCACTCACCACCACCCTCAGCTGGGACAACCCCGACAAGACCTTTGGCCGCAGAGGCACACTCGAAGACCTTGACTATGTGCTGGTGTTCCGCGACAACGAACTGGTCGATTCTATCGTGAACCCCGTCATTGGCGGACACCAGACATGGACCGACAACAACATCACCGAGCGTGGCTATTACACTTACAAGGTGATTGCCGGCAACGACATGGGACGTGGCGACCGCAACCGCACGGGCATCTATGTGGGCAAGGGCGATCCCATGCCCGTGACCGACCTCACCGTGCAACGCAACGGCAGCGGTGCCACCATCAGCTGGACAGCTCCCACCGAGGGCAAGACAGCATCGTATATCGACATCGACGAACTGAACTACGACGTGCTGCGCTATCGCGACAGCAATACCGAGCCTGAGACAGTGGCCACAGCCGTGAAGGAAACCACCTTCGAAGACAAGAGCATCGAGACCATGGGCAAATACATCTATGCCGTTATCCCACACACCGCCAACGCCACAGGACAGGCCGTGAAGACAGAAGCCTTCATCCTTGGCCCTGCCTATACCATTCCCGCCACCTTCGGCTTCAACTCGCTAGACGAGTTCAACCTCTGGACCGTCATCGACGCCAACGGCAACTACACCACCTGGCAGTGGTCGGAAGGCTACTACGGCAGCATCAGGGGCGCACAGTGCCGCTACAACTACGACGAAATCATCGCTGCCGACTGGCTCATCTCTCCAAGAGTGAAAATGGAGGCCGGCAAACACTACAAGATGACCTTCGATGCCCTCTCAGGCAGCAAGAAGGTGCTCGAAACCTTGGCCATCTCCATGGGCAAGGGAACAACCATCGAGCAGCAAGACAGCGTGACACAGTTTGACATCCTGGCCGAGGGCACACAGAGCTACCGTGCCAACCTGCCCGTGGTTGACTATACCGACGAATATAACGTGGGCTTCTACTACCGCAGCTATGTGGCCAACTATAACCTCAGCGTGGGCAACGTGGTGATCAGCGAAGACCACGAGGGATATATCGACGGCCATGTCACCTGCGGCGGCAAGGCTGTGGCCGGAGCAACCGTGATTTCGGGCGGCGGCGCATATATAGCCACCACCGACAAAGAGGGATACTACAAGCTCAACTATCTGCCCGAGGGCGAATATACCGTGCAGGTGATTGCACTGGGCTATGAAGACTACTACACCTCTGAAACCGTGACCGAATGGCAGACAACAACCGCCGACATTGCGCTGACAGCCCTGCCCATGCACACAGTGAAGGGTGTTGTGAAAGATGTGGCCGGCGACCCCGTGGCCGGTGCCAAGGTAACCCTCTATGGCTACGACAGCAAAGAGACAAGCACAGTTGCCGACGGCTCATTCTCGTTCAGCAACGTGTTTGAAAACAGCAACTATGCCGTGAAGATTGTGAAGAACAAACTGCTCGACGGCCAGAAGAGCTTTGCCGTTGACGGCGACATAGACCTGGGCGAAATCACCCTGCTCGACAACCAGAAACCTGCCGGCAAGGTGACCGTGACTGAAACCGAAACTGGCGAGGCTCAGATTGAATGGCGTGCTCCTGCCAATGATGCCGTGGTGCAGCGCATCGACGACGGCACACTGACCACCTGTGTGGGCATAGCCGACGCTACCGACAAGACTCTCTTCGGTGTGGTGAAACGCGAACCTGCATTGGTGTCGGGTGCTGAATTCTACATCGACGGCACATCCTCCGTCACTCACGATGGCATCACGCTCACCATCTTCGACCTCGACGAGAACGGCAACCCCACCGACAAGGTGCTTTATCAGAATACCTATGTGAGCTGCAAGGACGGACAATGGAACAGCTACATGCTGCCTGCACCAGTTGACTGCCCCAACGGCTACTACATGGCCCTCTCTTACTATGGCTACCTGCTCGTGGGTATCGACGGTGCCGGCGATGCTGAACAGTATCCATTCGTGGAAGGTGTCAACTGCTTCACTCCCGACTATACCACAGGCAACTATCTCTATCTTGAGGGACAGACCAACGAGGCGTTCCACCACAACTTCCTCATCCGCCCTGTGGCTGCTCCTTACACCGTGGCAGAAGATGCTACAGAGTTCACCGCTCCGCTGAAGTTCAACAACCAGCACAAGGGCGAATATGTGGAACTGCAGCACAAGGCTTACACCGCCGACCAGCTGGACCGCATCAATGCGTCACAGCCTGCCATGCACAAGACTCCGCAGAGCCGCATCCGCTATAACCTCTACCGCATGAAGGCTGCCGACATGGGCAACGAGGCCACATGGACCCTGCTCAGCGAGCAGCAGCAGGCCCGCGACTATACCGATGCTGAATGGAGCCAGCTGGCACAGGGCAGCTACGCCTATGCCGTGAAGGCTGTCTATACCGGCGACTATCTGGCCGCAGCCACTCTCTCCGACTCTATCGGCAACAAGATGTTGACCGATGTTACCGTGCGCCTGACCACCAACACTCCTGAAAACGAGGCCTACGGTGCCAAGGTGACCCTCATTGCAGGTGGCGGCAGACATGTGTCCATGGGATATGCCGACGACAATGGCATGGTGGTCATCCCCGATGTGTGGAAAGCCGAATATGACCTCGTGGTTGAGCTCGACGGCTTCAACACGCTCTACGAGACCGTGGATTTGTCTAAAGACAATAGCTACGACCTGAGCTACAAATTGACGGAGCATCAGGTTACTCCCTACAACCTGATCATCGCCGACACCGAGAATGCCAACGAGAAAGAGTTCATCTGGAACTATCCTGATGTGTTCTTCGACGACTTTGAAGAGCACGACGACTTTGCCATCAACTCGCCCGGAGCCATTGGCTGGCAGTATATCGACGGCGACGGCGGAGAAACAGGCGGCGTGTATGAATACACCTGGCCGGGACAGTTTGAGCCCATGGCATTCATCGTGTTCAACCCCTATGCCACCACACCTTCGTGCTACGATGCCTTCTGGGAACTGCATGCCTACAGCGGCAACAAATGCCTCCAAGACTGGGCACCCTATGGCGTGCAGAACGACGACTGGATCATCACCCCGCAGCTCCACTTCCAGAAAGACATCAACATCTCGTTCTGGGCCAAGTGCTACGACTACAACTATCTTGAAGCCTTCGAGGTGCTCTACTCCACCACCGATGCCCAGCCTGAGAGCTTCATCGTGGCCCGCGACAGCAGCGAGTGCTACAGCTACTGGCAGAAGTACAGTGTTGACATCCCCAAGGAGGCCAAATACATCGCCATCCGTTGCATCTCCAACGGCAAGCGTGTGTTCATGCTCGACGACATCCAGTTTGGTTTGGCCGATGCCGTTCCTTACTATATTGCACGTCCTTCGACAAGAAAGAGCGGCATGCACCGCGCCCCATCGCTCGACGGACTGTATGAGGTATATCTCGACGGCGAAATGATAGCCCAGCAAGACGAGACAAGCATCATCCTGAGCAACCTCAGCACAGGGCAGCACACCGCAGGTGTCATTGCCTCATACACCTCTGGCCAGACTGAGATGAGCACCATCGACTTCACCGTAGACAGCACATCGGGTGTCAGCATCAACAATGTTCACCGCGACATGACATTGCGTGGACGCACCCTCACCCTTGCCGACGGCTACACCGATGTGACGCTCTACAACGCAGCAGGCGTGGCCTACAGTTTCACCGCCAATGCCAACGGCCAGTGCGACCTGAGCCATCTGCCACAGGGTGCCTACATCGTGAAGACCGGCAACGGCCGATACACCCGCACCATGAAGATTACGTTGAAACAGTAGTTTTCTCTTTAAATATTTTGATTTAGTGATTGGCGGCATCCTCAATTGGGGATGCCGCTTTTTTGTCGTTTATAAAAAAACTTCATTTTGCATCGATTGAGAATGATCCATATCATTTGATTTGATAATTTTGTTGACTATCACTAAAAACGTGCCCAGCAAGCCATCAACAAAAGGCCGCCTGACGGAACTTGTGGTGAGGGAGAGGAAGATGTAAATAATTATGGACAAAAAATGTGGTGTTTCAAAAAAAATGTGTAGCTTTGCAGGCGATAATCAATAACACAATCAATAAATCTTAAAACTTATGATGAAAACTGCATTATGGGCGTTGACCGCCATGACGGCGTGTTCTGCCACTGCCGTGGCTCAAAATGAGAGCCAGCGCAAACTGGTGTGTACCTACACCTTAGGCGAAATACTCGACGAAGGCTCAAGTGCCAACAAAATCACCAAAAAGGTGGTTAACTTCTACGACAAACAGGGGCGCATGTTCAAGAGCTGCGAATATGGCACCGGCACTACTGATGAGTTTACGCTCACCAAGATGTTTGACCATGCCTACGCTGCCGATGGCGAAAACACCGTTTGCACCGTCACAGGCAAACAATGGGGACTCTACGACTTTGGCGACTTTGGCTTCAAAGACTACTCTTCAAACAATGCCACCACTACCTACAGCCCCGACGGCAGGGTGCTGAAAGAGGTGACCACCAACTATACCTACGAATATGGGTATGACGAGAACAACCTGCTGACAAGCATGGTGAAGAGCATCACCAACTCGGGAAAACTGAGCGAAACCACTACCTATACCAACAACAGCGAGGGTAAGGCGGAGATGGCTGTCGTGACCAACAGCACAGGGGCCTTCTCGTCGAAATTCATCTACGAATATGATGACAACGGCCACCTGGTGTCTTCCATTCAATACAAACGCCCCTCCAATGCGCTCGACGACGAGATGCAGGAATATGCCTATGTCATCGAAGAATGGACCTACGACGGCGACATGCTGACCGAATATGTGAAGCAAAGCGGCGGTTCGGCCACCAAGCAGCCAGCCAACAGCAGCCGCAAGGTGTATTCGATATATAACAACAACCCCAACATGATTCTCGTGAGCAACTATAGCTGGAACAGCAAGGCCGGAGAGTGGAAAACGGCTTCGACATTGCCTACCATCGAGGAATATGTGGATTTTGACCCCGAAATGGCTGAACTGTGCGTGATGTCGCCCACAGTCAGCGTGGACAACGACCTGCACACTGCCACCGTGCAGTTTGCCATACCTGCCATCGGCGAATACATGACTTATATGCGCTACGAGCTCTACCGCAATGGTCAGCTGCTGGCCACGCTGAGCAACAGCGACGTGAAGGATGGCATGATTTCGTATGTTGATGCCGACTGCCGCATTGGTGAGGTGACTTATTTTGTACGCCCGGTCATCGGCACTGCGCCCGACCTGGCCGAGGAGGATGAAGTGATATGGTGTGCCTACAACGCTTCTGTTGCCCCCACAGAGGCAGTAAGTTTCGGCATTGAGGCGGTGAGCAACCTGCGTCTCGACAATGTGCAGATTGAGAAATACACCCAAGAGGGTGTGCAATACACCGAACGGAAAATAGTCATCGGCTTTGACACTCCTACAATCAGCGAGGACATGGGTTTCGTCAAGAACGAACTCTACTTCTGGAATGTCATCAACAACACCAACTACTATGTGTTCAAGGAGTCAACCTCTGATGCTAATGTCAACACATTGGCCACCACCTTTGACCCCACGCGCGACACCATGGACTTTATTGTGGTGAGCCACTATAAATATGGCAACGTGGTGTCGGAAAAACTCACCTTGACCAAAACCGAAGTTGACGAATTCAGCACGGCCATCACCGACATCAACGCCTCTACTCACTGTGGCAACGGCAAGGTGTACAACCTCAACGGTCAGCTCATGGGCAGCAGTCTCGACAATCTTCCCCGAGGCTCTATCGTTGTTGTGAACGGCAAGAAGGTCATCGTGAAATAATCGCCAAACTCTTTTCACATCACTCATCAAGCGGTGCCATTTCGTAGGATGTTACGAAGTGGCATCGCCTTTTTATTTTTATTGCTTCAAGGTTGATTGTTATCTTTCAAAAAAAACAATGAATAGATAATGACAGTGGAAAACTCAATAATTCTTTTTCAACGACATATTAATAATCCTTCGCCATATAGATTAATGAACTTATCACCAATGAAGCTAACTTCCTTGTCTTTTCCTTATCATTTTTATACAGGTTTCAAATTCAATCAGGGAATAAAGGCAAATGTTCAAAGCACGCCCTGAACAGAGGCTTTTGCCCTTGCAGGGCGTAAATAGCTTTCACATTTATACCCAGGGCGTTGCCCTGGGCTAAGAGCTTACCGGGCCTTCAGCCCGTTCCCTTCAGCAGAAAACCTTGGTTCAGCACAATCCCTGAACGCTTCCTACCAGAAGTAAATGATTGCTATACTCGAATTATCTAACCTTTGAAAATGATGAACAGAATTGAAAGAAGTG
>SFEK01000212.1 GCA_004557285.1 Bacteroidales bacterium
GAGAAGTATGAGGTGCTCAACCAAAAGATGGTGTCTGAGGGTGTCACACCGCTTGCGGCCTTTGCCTATCTGCTGTTTGTGCTCATCTATTTCCCCTGTATAGCCACCATTGCAGCCATCAAGGGAGAGACGGGCAGTTGGCGTTGGGCCATTTTTGCTGCCGTATATACCACAGTGCTTGCCTGGCTTGTGTCAGCAGCTGTCTATCAGCTGGGAAGCCTGTTATAATATGGGTGTGTTCTATTAATTACCACCGTAAGTCTTACATTTGTGGCTGTTCTCCAATGCTAATTAATAGAACCCACCTGTTGTCAGAACCTGAAGGAAATCTGGGTATCCAGCATGCAATAGTCGTGTTTGCTGAGTGTGCGGTCGTTGACCCATGCCCCACCCAGGTTCACCTGAAGGTTGCGTGAGAAGACATAATCCACGCCCACCTCGTAGGTTGACTTGCTTTGTTGCCAGTCGGCTGTAGGACGGTAGAGGTCATAGCGTGCCTTCACATGCAGTTTCTTCTCTTTCACAGGGGCTATCACCAACACATAGAATCCATCAGCCTTGTTGCCTTTGGCGGTGTTCACCTCATCCTTGCTGAGGTCGGCTTTCTCGTTGTACACATTGGCAAAGGCATAGCCTGTGGAGTGGATGTATTCCGAACGTATGGTCCAGTCGTGGGCAGCATACTCTCCACTGATGGCATAACGGTCTCTCGACAGACTTTTCACGCCGTTGCTGCCTTTACGGGCATAGGTGCCTGTCCATCCGAAAGCACCCAGGCGCAGTCCTTCAATCGGCATCAGCCAGAAGCCACCAATCACGTCTTTCTGGTTATCCACATCTTTGGTGTTGATGCCCTGTCCGTTGAACACACCTATCTGATAGTGCAGCAAATGCCTGCCATTGTTCATTTTCAGCACATCGCCCTGCAGCTGCACGCCGATGTCCCTGCCGTTTGAAGAATGTTCACCCACACGGTCGGTAAATCCGGCCAGTTGCAGCACTCCCTGTGCATAGTTGATGAATCCCTGGTCGATGGGGTGCATGGGGTTTTCAAAAGTGAATGGTCGCTTGAATTGTCCAAACTTCACTTTGATTTCCTTGTGCTTCTGCCATTCCACAAAAGCATCCACTATTCTCGGTGCATCGTTCATGGTTGTGGGTGTCCCGGTGATCTGCGCCTGCACCTTGTAGGCAAAATCATCCAGAATCCTGCCATCGATGGCAACACGCACATTTCTTACGTTGAATGAGTTGTTCTCGGCGTCATCCTTGTCCACATACTGGTATTGTCCAATGACGCACCCGCTCAGTTTGGGTGTGCTCATGATGGCTTTTTGTTCCTGTGCCTCAGCCACATGGGGCATGACACTGCATACCGCCATCATGGCAGCCAGATGTTTTTTCATGGTTTTCATGGTTTAGATTATTTCCTTTTTTCCAACAATACAACATTTTCCACATGAGGTGTGTGTGGAAACATATCTACGGGCTGTACTTCCACCACCTTATAAATATTGTCCATCAGCGCCAGGTCTCTTGCCTGCGTGGCAGGATTGCAACTTACATAGACGATACGTTCAGTGCCTGTACGCAAGATGGTGTCAACCACATCCTGGTGCATGCCTGCACGTGGGGGGTCGGTGATGATGATGTCTGGCTTGCCGTGTTCATCGATGAAATCATCTGTAAGTATGTCCTTCATGTCGCCGGCATAAAACGTGGTGTTGCTGATGCCGTTGATGGCACTGTTTACCTTGGCGTCTTCAATGGCTTCTGGCACATACTCGATGCCCACCACATGTTTCGCATATCTTGATACAAAGTTGGCTATTGTACCCGTGCCCGTATATAAGTCATACACCAATTCGTTGCCGGTCAGCCGGGCGAATTTCCTCACCACATCGTACAGGTGGAAAGCCTGCTCGGTGTTGGTCTGGTAGAAGCTTTTGGCCCCCACCTTGAACTTCAGTCCGTCCATCACCTCGTAGATATAGTCGTTGCCTTTATATACGGTCAGTTCAAGGTCGTTGAACGTGTCATTGCATTTCTGGTTATCTACATAGAGCAGGGCGGTGATTTGAGGAAAACGATTGGCAATGTGCTCCATCAATGCCAATGCCCGTTGCTCGTCGCCTGTCTCGTCGTAATGGAACTGTACCAGCACCATCCATTCTCCTGTTTCCGAATTGCGAATCATGATGTCGCGCAGCAAACCTTTTCTTGCCCTGATGTCGAAGAAAGTCATGCCTGTTTCGTAGGCATAGTCTCTGATGGCGTTTCTGATGTCATTGTGCAGGTTGTCCATCAGATGGCATTGTTCCACTGGCAGTATTTTGTCGAAGGCACCGGTGATATGGAATCCTACGGCATTCATCTGCGAGAAATTCACACCCGAGGCCACCTCTTGCTGTGTAAGCCACCGTTTGTTGGAACATCCAAATTCCAACTTGTTGCGGTAGGCAGAGGTCTTCACCGAACCCAGGATGGGGTTGAATTCCGGCAGTTCCACCTTGCCGATGCGTTTCAGTTGGTCGTGAACCTGCTTCTGCTTCATTTTCAGTTGTTCGCTGTAGGGCACATTCTGCCATTTGCAACCACCACATATTCCAAAGTGTCTGCACATAGGTTCCACCCGCATGTCACTGTATTTGATAAACCTCACAACCTCTGCTTCGCAGTAGCTGTGCTTCTTCCTTTTCACCTGCAAATCGACCACGTCGCCAGGCACACTGAAAGGTACGAATACCACCATGTCGTTGACCCGTGCAATTGATTTTCCTTCAGCGGCAAAATCAGTGATGGTCACGTTTTCCAGCAGTGGTAATGGCTTCTTTTTTCTACTCATTATATTATAGTGTTTTTGCTTTG
>SFEK01000213.1 GCA_004557285.1 Bacteroidales bacterium
CTCCAGCAGCTTGATGGAGAGGAAGCGGGTAGAGTACTTGTGTCGGATTCCCTCGTTCTGCCCGATGATGCGTTTCACCTCTTCGATGCTCCGTTCCAGTTCGGGGCCGTGGTTGATGTGTATGTGACGGCAGAATCCCCGGGGTGATTCGTCCTCCTGCTGCGTGCCGAAGTCGTGGTCCGACACATATTCGCGGTGCCAGTTTCTGAAGTCGTCCAGCACCTCCGTGCGCCATTTCCCCTGTTTGTTCAGGAAGTCCATGCCTTCGTAGATGGCGATGATGACATGAAACAGCTGGTCGATTCCCTTTCCCGTCCGGCTGACGGTAGGCACCATGGGTACGCCGAACAGGCTTCCCAGCTTCTTGTGGTCCAGCTCATTGCCGCTGGCCTCCAGCTCGTCGTACATGTTGAGGGCTATGACCATGCGTATGTCCATGTCAATCAGCTGCGTGGTCAGATAGAGATTCCGTTCCAGGTTGGACGAGTCCACCACATTGATGACGATGTCCGGCGTCTCGTCGATGATGTGCCGGCGCACGTAGATTTCTTCCGGCGAGTAGGCCGACAGCGAGTAGGTGCCGGGCAGGTCGATGATGCGGAAGTGGTAGCCCTGAAAGTCGAAATACCCCTCTTTGGCATCTACCGTCACGCCGCTGTAATTGCCCACATGCTCGTGGGCTCCTGATGCGATGTTGAACAGCGACGTCTTTCCGCAATTGGGGTTTCCCACCAGCGCTACGTTGATGGTGCGTCGTTTGCCCAGCGCCAGCCGTTTCAGCTGCTCCTCGTTCAGAGGCACGTTTTCCTGAATGGTCTCGTGGAAGTCGGGCAGCATCGACTGCTCCTTCGCCTCTTGTTCGCTGATGATTTCTATCATTTCGGCCTCCTGCCTTCGCAATGAGATTTCATATCCCATTACCTTATACTTGATAGGGTCTTTCAGCGGAGCGTTCAACAGCACTTCCACCACTTTTCCTTTGATGAAGCCCATCTCCACAATCCGCTTGCGGAAGCCTCCATGTCCCAGCACTTTTACCACGACACCCTTCTCACCGGTTTTCAATTCAGACAAACGCATATTTCGCCAATTTTTTCATTCTTTTCCGACCGCAAAGATAACGTCTTGGCCACAGATACGCAAATAGTTTAGAATGTTTTTAAATAGCGTTTCTTTCCCTTTTCTTTGACTGCGACAATCTTTGCGGAGTTATTCTGTTTTTTCTTCGCTTATTCCAATGAATTTTGTAGTTTTGCGGAAAATATGAACGAAATCAATCTAATTACTAATTTCTAAAACTTTAATTTATGTTTAAAAATCATCCTAAAGGACTGTTGGCGGCTGCGTTAAGCAATATGGGCGAGCGCTTCGGTTACTACATCATGAATGCCGTGCTTGTGCTGTTCCTCTGTTCCAAATTCGGTTTGAGCGATGTCACCAGCGGTTTCATCTATTCCATTTTCTATGCAGGCATCTACATTCTTGCCTTGGTGGGCGGTATCATTGCCGACCGTACCCAGAACTATAAGGGCACTATCATGTCCGGTCTGGTGGTCATGGCATCGGGCTATGTGCTGCTCTCCATCCCCATCCTCTCTACTGCTGACAACATCTCGTGGCTGTTGCCTTTCACCTGCTTCGCTCTTTTCCTGATTGCGTTCGGCAACGGTCTGTTCAAGGGCAATCTGCAGGCCATTGTCGGCCAGATGTACGACAACTTCGAGCAAGAGGCCGCCAAGAAGGGTCCCGAGGCCCTGAAGCTGGCCAAGAGCCGTCGCGACTCGGGCTTCCAGATTTTCTATGTCTTCATCAATGTGGGTGGTCTGGTGGCTCCCTTCATTGCACCGCTGCTCCGTTCGTGGTGGCTGAAGGTGCATGGCTTCACCTACAACTCCGACCTGCCTGCCCTGTGTCACCAGTACCTCAATCAGGGTGCCGAGCAGATGGGCAACAACCTGAACAACCTGAATGAGTTGGTGCTGAAGGTGGGCGGTGATGCTTCGGCCGACCTCCAGGCATTCTGCACGCAATACCTGGATGTATTCAATACCGGCATCCACTACTCCTTCATCGCTTCTGTGGCTGCTATGTTCATCTCTCTGGTTATCTTCATCTGCACCAAGCGCATATTCCCCACTCCGGGCAAGAAGGAGAAGCAGGAGAGTGTAGGCTATACCGAGGCCGAGAAGGCTGCTATGGCTACTGAAATCAAGCAGCGCCTCTATGCCCTGTTTGCCGTGTTGGGCATCGTCATCTTCTTCTGGTTCTCGTTCCATCAGAACGGGCAGTCGCTCTCTTTCTTTGCACGCGACTTTGTGGTGACCGATAGCATTGCTCCTGAAATCTGGCAGGCAGTCAACCCCTTCTTTGTCATTGTGCTTACGCCGGTCATCATGTGGATATTCGGTCTGCTGGCCGGCCGTGGGGTTGTCATCTCCACCCCCAAGAAGATTGCCATCGGTATGGGTATTGCCAGCATCGCTTTTCTCTTCCTGGTAGCCTATTCATTGATGAGCGGCTATCCTTCGGGTGAAGTCTTCAAGGAGATGGCCGACTCTGCCAAGGAGGGTCTGAAGGCCGGTCCGTGGGTGCTGATAGTCGTTTACTTCTTCCTCACAGTGGCCGAGCTGTTCATCTCTCCGCTGGGCTTGTCGTTTGTCTCCAAGGTAGCCCCCAAGCACATGCAGGGTCTCTGTCAGGGTCTCTGGCTGGGTGCTACCGCCGTAGGTAACCTGCTGCTGTGGGTAGGTCCGTTGATGTACAACGCATGGCCCATCTGGCAGTGCTGGTCGGTGTTCTTCGTTGTCTGCATCA
>SFEK01000214.1 GCA_004557285.1 Bacteroidales bacterium
CCCACTTTCTTGGCGTTCCGGGCGATGATTTCACTCACCTTCGCTGCTGTCAGTCTGGGATTCCGCTCTAGGATGAGTGCGGCAAGCCCGGCCACATGGGGGCAGGCCACGCCACACTGCATGGCGTAGTGCTGGCGGTAAAGGGGGAACTTGCTTGCGGTGAACATGCTGCTGTCAGAATGGTATCAACAAAGACAGGATTTCCTTGTCCTACAGTCTGATGGACTTTTCAAGGTTGTTGCCCGAACCTCCGTTGATGTTGATCCTCTTGTTGTCGTTCTTGCGAATCGTCCATCTGAAGAGTATCATGGGCGTGAAGTTCTTCAAGGCCTTGTACTCCACGCTTCTGTATCCATCTACACTGCATGTCATCTTGCTTCTGGTGTCTCCGAGGATGTTAGTCAGTGCTATGCGCAGGTACATGTTGTTAGTGAAGTAGTATGTGGTGCCCAGGGTCACGTTCGGTGCGAACTGCTTGAATTTGGTGTAGTCGGTGTATTCGTGGTTGGTGTAGTCAGCCTGCGTGTAGAACATGAGCTTGCGGTTGGGGAACCACCTCGCCTCCATCGACATGGACAGTTTGTCCTTGTTGCCCACCTTGTTGTAGTGGTTGACGGTGTAGTTCATGTTGGCGCCCAGCATGAACTTGCCGTAGGAATAGTTGTAGAATACTCCGCCCCCGAAGAAGAGTTTATGGTCTTCGTTGGCCCATACCGTGTTCAGCACCCCGTTTTCATCGGTGCTGTACTTGTGCATGATGTTGTCGATGTTGTAGCTGAGGAATCCGTGCAGGCCGTAGTTGGTTCTTCCCCAGTAGCGTTGCAGTCTGGCCGCCACGCCGTGCGTCTTCTGCTGTACAAGGTCGGGGTTTCCACTGCTTTGGAGAAGTGTGTCCGCCGAGGTATTGTAGGGGTTGAGTATGGAGATGTTGGGTGAGGCTGTCACTATTGCATAGTTGAGCATCAGCCGCCATTTTTTGCTCACCATCCATGTTATCTTGGTATCTATGTGGGGGTTGAGGTATTCCTTCGTGCCGTTGCTGAAGTGCATGTAGGTGTAATCCACACCAACGCTGGCATAGTAGGAAAGGTTCCTGGCGAGCATTCCATGCAGTCCGATATAGAATGTCTCGTCGATGTTCCAGTGTCTGAAAAGCCTCTCGCCCGACAGCAGTCCGGTGTTCGTGGTGTTGTCGGTGATGTAGCGCGTGATGCTTCCCACCTGGAACGAACTGTTTTCGGACAGTTCCCTGTCGTAGTCGAGTGCCAGCCTTGCCGTCTTGCAGTAGGCCCTGTAGCTCTGGTTGTTCATCGTGGCGTCACCGCCGATGCTCTGGTTCAGGTCAGCGGTGTTGCGTGACCTGTTGTCGGTGTATGAGGCGTTGGCCTCGAAGGTGTCTCCCCTCCTGAATGTGTGGCGGTAGTAGGCCGAGATGTCGTAAACGTGGCCGATGTACTTGCTCCTTGAGCGCATCTCCAGCGGCAGGCCTGCATAGCGTCCGGCATAGGGCGTACTGGACAGCGTCTTGTCCACATCGCCCTGTGTGGAGATGACAAGGTTGTCGTTCTCACCGGGTTTCCATTTCAGCATGGCCTGGTAGGACAGGTCGAAGGCTTCCGACATCGATTCCCCGCTGTACGACCTGGAGAAGTCGCCGCTCTGCATGGAGTAATCCGTGGCGGTCTTTCTGCGGGTGTATGAAGGAAAGAGTTCCGCATAGAACGACAGTTTCCGGTTGCCCACCTCAAATTTCTCGAGCACGAAGCCGTACTTCGTCGGCAGGTCGATGCGTTCGGCGTTCTGGTGGAAGAAGTAGCAGCCTGTGTCACGAAGCCTGATGTCCATCACCTTCTGGTAGCCCATGTTGAGGTACTTGGCGCTGACCACGTCATAAATCTCCACCGACTTGATGCGCGAGGGGTCTATGGGGCTGATGCCCGAATTGACGATCATGCCGTCAACCAGTATGGCCATGCTGGCACCGTCGGCAGCCCTGACCGTCTCCATGGCGGGGTCGCTTATCAGCAGCGGAATCTCCTGCAGGGCCATGAACGGGTTGCCGCATTTGCGTGCCTTTTCCGAGAGGTGGAAAGTGTAGCCGTCGGCCTTCTGCCTGCCGCGTTCGCCATATACGGTCACGGAGTCGAGAGCCAGTGCTGTCTCCTTCAGCGTGAAGTCTTTCCGCGTGTCGCAAACAAGCAGCACCGAGTCGGCCACGGTCTCGTAACCGAGGCACGACACCTCCATGTAATACCAGGCAGCAGGCAGCTGTGCCGTGGCATAGTGCCCTTTGGCATCGGCCTTTGACATGGATATGAGGCTGTCCTTCTGGTAGATGTATATCTGTGCGCCTGTCAGAGCCTCTCCCCTGCCGTCGTTCACGTTGCCCGTGATGTTGAAATGGTATTGGGCAAAAGTTTCCATGCAAGCCGCAAGTGACAGCAGCACGGTCAATATGGTGAGTCTTTTCATGTCTTTGTCTTTTTTATTTGTATGCCTTTATCCTGTTAAGTTCGTTCTTGTACATGAACATCACATACTCTGACAGTGTCAGGTTGATTTCATTCAGATAGCAACTGTCATCCCCAGCCATCAGATGCGAATTTCTGCTGGCAAATGCATGAATTTTTCCATACTTAATTGATTTTTAAAGGTTCGTCACCTGCCTTTTTTAACCTTCCAGTGATGAACGGATTAATGATTATCCTGCAAGCAGGGAGGATTTTCCTCCCCACCACGACACCATGCAGGTCTGCACCCCTATGGGATGATTTGCAGGCGTAGCCGTGCAAATGTGTCTGTTTTAT
>SFEK01000215.1 GCA_004557285.1 Bacteroidales bacterium
TGTACGACAAGATCAACAAGGACATTGAGGAAGCTCTCCCTGATGTGGATGACAACCTTTACTCTGTGCCCAAGTATCACTTCAACAGAGCAGCCGCCTACGCTTTTGCCGCCCGCTTCAACCTCTACTATCTGAACGACGACAAATGTATCGAGTATGCCAACAAGGTGTTGGGTAATGACCCCAAAACTGTGATGCGCGACTTTGAGCCTTACACTCAGTTTGGTGCCATGGATATCGGCAACCGCTATATCAAGACCAGCGAGAATGCCAACCTCCTGCTGATTTCTTACTACTCTATCCTTGGCCGTACATTCCAGGGTTCATTCCCTCGCTTCAACCACAACTCGTCCATGGCACAGTATGAGACTTTCTGGGCTGAGGCACCCTGGGGAGCCGGTTCATCCAGCAACACCCTGTACTATGCCAACATGCTTTACGGTTCAAACCCCTGCGTAATCTTCCCCAAAATGCTGGAGCAGTTTGAATACACCGACAAGCTGGCAGGAACAGGTTATGTACACACCATCGACCCTGTGTTCACCGGCGACGAAACCCTGCTTTGCCGTGCTGAGGCATACATCAGAAAAGGTGACTTTGACAAGGGTATTGCCGACATGAACACCTGGATTGAGACCCACTGTAAGGAAACAGTAGTTGACGACGAAACAGGCGAAATCAAGGCAGAGCGCCCCGTGCTCACCTTGGAGAACATCAAAGCCTTCATCGATGAGCTTGACATTGCCCCGGTTACTCCCGAAATCAACAGCGAGCGCACCATCCGCAAACAGATGCACCCACAGGGCTTCACCATCAATGCTGACCAGGAAGCCGTACTGCACATCCTGTTGCACATGCGTCGCCTGGAGTCTCTCTACCAGGGATTGCGTTTCATCGACATCAAGCGCTACGGAATTGCCTTCAGCCATATCGTCAGAGGCGAAGAACCCCTTCCGTTCAACGACAACAACGATTACCTCTACAACGGCGTGCCTGGTGCCGACAAGCGTGGTGCCATCCAGCTGCCAGACGATGTTATCAACGCAGGTCTTGAGGCCAACCCCAGATAACCATCGTTACTCACCGTTTTTTTAACATCAATAAAAACAGAAAGAAATGATGAACAAATTGAAATACTTAGGAATGGGATTGCTGCTCATGGCAGCAACCACATTCACGGGTTGTAACGAAGACGACCTCAACCCCAACAGCATATTCTCAGAAGAAACAACTGAGAAAAACGAGTTTGACCTGTGGCTGCTGGAGAACTATGTGAAGCCCTATAACATCAGTTTCCAGTATCGCTACTTCGACAAGGAAACCGACCAGAACTACAATGTGATTCCCGCCGACTTCGAGAAGTCCAAGGCCATTGCCAAACTGGTACAGTTCCTGTGGCTCGATGTGTACAACGACCTGATGGATGGCGACAAGACATTCATCAAGACCTACACTCCCCGTGTCATCCAGCTGATTGGCTCTTACCAGTACAACAGCCAGGGTAGCATCGTGATGGGTACTGCCGAACAGGGTATGAAGGTGATGCTCTATGGCATCAACGACATCGACCTCGACGTGCCTTACGCCAATGTAGATGATCCCTACAGAAGCCAATTCGAGAAACCGTTCGACCTGAACGCCAACTATTTCCACACCATGCACCACGAGTTCTGCCACGTGCTCACCCAGACCAAGGACTATCCTAAGGATTTCCAGACCATCAGTGCGGGTGCATACCACTCCACCGACTGGGTTAACGTATCAGACAAGCAGGCAGCCAAGGAAGGCTTCGTATCCGGCTATGCTTCTGGTGAATACAATGAAGACTTTGCCGAGACCTTCTCTACCTATGTGACACTGTCTCCTGCCGGATGGCAGAAGATCATCGACCAGGCCGGTGAAGAGGGTGCAGCCATCATCAACCAAAAGCTTGATGCTGTAAGGGAATACTTCTCATCTACATGGAACATCGACCTCGACGAGTTGCGCAGCATCATCATTCGCCGTTCAACTGAGGTGGAAGATCTTAACTTACGTACTTTAAATTAAAAAGCAATGAAGACAAAATTTAATTATATCATCATGTTGTGCATGGGCTTGTTTGCCCTGACAGCTTGTACCTCTGATGTGGACGATGTCTTTGACAAGAGTGCCCCTGAGCGTATGGATGAGACCATCGCCGCACAGAAGTCGATACTGGAAAGTGCTCCTTATGGATGGAGAGCCGAATACTATGGCGACACCTCATACGGTGGCTACAATGTATTCATGAAATTTGAAGGCGACAATGTTACTGTTGCCAGCGAACAGGTGGGTGCGAGCCACAAGGCCGGCATCGGCGAAGATGGTTCGTTGATCACATGCACCACCCACTACAAGTTTGAGCAGAGCCAGGGTTCTGTAATCTCATTCGACGATTACAACTATGTGTTCCACTATTTCTCTGATCCCGGCATTGAGGATTTCGGCATGAAGGGTGAGGCATTCTATGGCGACCTGGAGTTCCGTGTGATTGAAGCCTGCAAAGACTCAGTGATCATGACCGGCAAGAAGCATGGTGTGACCATCAGGATGTATCCTGTGGAAAGCAAGGAGAATGTACAAGACTACAAAGAACTGTGGGCACAGTATATCATCGATGTTGATGAAACCTATAAGTTCATGGCTTCGCGTTCATACACCCTTGAGGACACCGACAAGAAGACCGAAGATGGTGAAAACGCTGTGCTGGCCAGCATCTACACCAACTGGAGAAGCATGATATTCACCCACTATGATGACGAGGGCAAAATGGTTCAGACCTCTG
>SFEK01000216.1 GCA_004557285.1 Bacteroidales bacterium
ATCTTTCGTTCGTATTATATTAGGCATTTGTTTTCATACGGCGCAGACGCTTGTTGATATTGCTCTGTACGAAGCAGTAGTCAATAGCGGGAGCAAACATATTCATGAAGAGAATGGCGAGCATCATACCTTCGGGATAACCGGGGTTGAGCACGCGGATTGTAATGGCAAGGGCACCGATGATAAAGCCGTAGATGTATTTGCCCTGTTCGGTGCGACAGCTCGTGACGGGGTCGGTTGCCATAAACACAGCACCGAAGCAGAAACCGCCTGCTGCAAGATGATTCCACCAAGGCATTTCTGCCACGGCGTTATTTTCAAGGCCGATGACATTGAACAGGAAACCAGCCAATGCTCCTCCAAGGAACACCATGCTCATTGTCTTCCAAGAAGCAATACGTGTGAGCAGCAGAATGGCGGCACCGATTGCGATGGCAATCACGCTGGTTTCACCGATACTACCAGGGATAAGTCCGACTACAAGGTCTGTAAATTCTGTCTTACTTGCTATGCCTGCAGCAGCTTCACCCAACGGCGTGGCCTTCGTCATAGCATCTACGGTGAGGTTATTGCCAAGGCCGAAGAAACTCTCAGAGGCCACCCAAACCTTATCGCCACTCATGCTCGTGGGATAAGCAAAGAAGAGGAAGGCGCGGGCAATCAAGGCGGGGTTGAAGATATTCATACCGGTTCCACCATAGATTTCCTTGGCAAAGATAACGCTGAAGGCTACGGCCAAAGCCAACATCCACAAGGGACAACCCACAGGCACAATCATAGGAATGAGAAGACCCGTAACGAGATAGCCTTCCTGAATTTCTTCTTTCTTCCATTGTGCCACTATAAATTCAATGCCCAGACCAACACCATAGGACACGATAATCTTGGGCAACATCACCAACAAACCATAGCCGAACATCTCGAAGAAGGAGGCATCTACGCCAGCGGCTTGGTAGTTCTGGTAACCGATATTGTACATTCCAAAGAACAAAGCGGGGAGCAGCGCCAGCACAACGACCGACATAATTCGCTTTGAGTCGATGGAATCATGAATGCTCACTCCTGTTCGTGCGGTCGTATTGGGGACAAAAAGGAAGGTCTCCATACCATCGAACACGGATTGAAAGGCGTGCAACTTGCCGCCCTCCTCGAAGTGAGGCTTCACCTTGTTCAAAAAATTACGTAACATGAATATTCTGTTTTGTTTTAAGGATTCCAGGTATAAAACTTTGGTTTCGCTAACTGCTTGAAATGACAGCTACCAGTTCTTTACTGATTGCATATCATATCGCACATTGCGCAGGCAGCGAGCTACCAGGGAAGTTTCTGATTAAGCGTTCTCCTTGCGCAGGATGTCCAGGCCCTCGCGCACGATACGCTGGAGTTCAAGTTTGGAACTATCCACAAACTCGGCCACAGCAAAGTCTTCGGGGGCCACTTCGTAGATACCCAATTGCTCCTGACGGTCAATGTCGCCTGTAATAATGGCCTTGACAAGGTAGCCAGCGTAGATATCCATAGGGAATACGCGGTCGTACTCTCCGCTCATAATCATGTGGCGCTCGCCTCCCTTGATGCGGCAATCAGGTGCATAGCTTTTCTTGCTGCCCAGCAACCACGAGAAGTAACTGCGGTTCGTTGAGAACTGGTCCAAGCGCGGCATCGCCCAACCAAAAAGTTCGTTGACATCGTCGCCTTCGGGCAGAACGCACACCTCGGTTACCATAGCGCTGAGATAACCTTCCAAATCTGTTTTTTCGCCTACCAATGGATTACCATTGATAATACGCTGATTGCTGGTAGATTTTTTCAGCTTGCCAGCGAGTACATCCTTCAGGGGAGCGCCAATTACTGTGTCCAGATAAGCAGGATTCTCCACCTCGCTACCAGCAACGGCGATACGACGTGTGAAATCAACCATACCCTGACGGAGCAGGCGACCCATCATAACAACTACTTCAGGACCAACAGTCCAAACGATTTCACCCTTATTGACAGGAGAAACGCGGTTGATATGAACGCCTACGTTGCCTGCGGGATTCGGACCAGAGAACACGCTCACCTGTGCACTGTCAAGGGGCAGAATGGGTGTGTTGATCTGCTCGGGCGAAATGCCTACATAAACCTTGGCCAATTTCTCCAACAGCGCAATACCCGACTTGAAATCAGCCTCTTGTCCTTTTACGATAAAGGAAAAGTCCGCAGCAAGCGGCATCTTCGAGAAGGTGGAAACAAAGACTGCCTTTGGCAAATCTGTCGGACAAGCCACTACGTCATAGGGACGCTGGCGGAAGAATGCAAACAGACCGCTATTTAGCAGTAACTGCAATGCTTCTTCGCGAGTGGCAGGCTGGAAACCAGCCTTGACCAGTTGCACGCGCTGCATCTTGCCATCGCTTTCCACCTCCACACGGAGGATGCGGCGACGCTCACCGCGCACAACGGCTTTCACCTTTCCGCTGATGGGACTACAAAACTTGATTTGCTCAGTGGCTTTGTCCACAAAAAGTGCAGAGCCTACCTGAACCTCTTCGCCTTCCTTGACTACCATCTTTGGCGTAATGCCATGGAAATCAGCAGGCATCAGTGCATACACGTTGGAAGGCGCCACAACGGACACCTCCTGCGCTGCAACGCCCTGGAGGTTGAGGTCTAAACCTTTTTTGATTTTGTACAAATTATCCATTAGAGATATGATATAAATTTTCTTTTGGCAACACCAAGAGAGAGGCGGCAGAATGGCTGTAGAAACTAAGAATAGGGGTTCAACAAGATTGAAGATGCCGTTGCCAAACTCATAAAA
>SFEK01000217.1 GCA_004557285.1 Bacteroidales bacterium
AAACTAGTCGGCAATAATGTCACTATGCGATTGAAGTTGGACGCGCGGCTTTTCCAGAATCCAAGGGCATATTGGATTTTCCCCTGTATTCCTTAGGTAATACACCAAAAAACTTCTTGAAATGTTTTGTGAAGTAACTTGGTGAGGAGAAACCGGTTCGTTCTGAGATGGCAGAAGCCGAGAGCGAAGTAGTGCTTAGCAGGTGAGCGGCATGCTTCAGTCTAATAGTGATGATGAAGTCGCTGGGTGACAATCCTGTGATGCTGTGTATCTTTCGGTAAAGCGTCATGCGACTGGCGCACATGTCGCTACTGAATTGGTCTACGTTATAATTCTTGTCGGCAAGATGTTCCTCCACGAGTTTCTTCGCACGGGTAATAATTTCCTCGTCAATGGGCGAATAAGTCAATTGTGCCACCTCCTTGCTATCGTCATGCTGGAAATGTTGCATGGTGACCCTACGCTGTTCCTGTAGATGCCTTATTCGATTGAGCAGAACGGCAGGGCTGAAAGGTTTGGTGAGGTAGCAGTCTGCTCCCATCTTGTAACCTTCGAGTTGGTCTTCATCGCTGGTCTTGGCTGTGAGTAGGATTACGGGGATGTGACTGACATTCTCAGTGCCCTTGATACGGCGGCATAGCTCAAAACCATCCATGAGCGGCATCATGACATCGCTTATGACGAGTTCCGTATCGGGCTGTGCGGACAGTTGTTCCCAAGCCTCCTGCCCGTTACTGGCTTCGTTTACGTCAAACCCCTCGTCACGTAGTTGTTCGGCGATGAGTACACGCAGTTCGAGGTTATCTTCTACGAGAAGTATGCTAGGGGTTATGCTGGTGTTGGATGTTTCTTCTTGCGCTGTAACAGAATCATCTTCAGCCCCATGCCCAGAAATTGAAGTTTGTGCAGCAGGGTCCTCGTTGATGCTATGTTGATCACACACCAAGGGTATCTCAAACCAGAAGTCGGAGCCCTTGCCCTCCTGACTCTCTACCCCCACATCTCCACCATGCAGACGCACCAACTCGCGAACCATGTGCAGGCCGATACCGCTTCCACCCTTTGAATTGATGTTGTCCGACTGGAAATAGCGGTCGAATATATATGGCACGTCGTTGGCCTTTATGCCTACGCCATCGTCTTTGACGTGCACTGTGAGTCGGTTGTTGTCTTCGGGTTTTATTTGCAACTCCAGCCAGACGTGTCCCCCTTCAGGTGTGAATTTCATTGCGTTGCTGAGCAGGTTCCATACGATGCGGTGCATCTTCTCATGATCGAAGGCGGCATAGAGTGCCTTTTTGGGATGTATATAACATAGTTCAATATGTTTGCGTTGCGCTAAAGGTTGGAAAGTCTCTACGGCAGCCGATAGGAATTGCACCATGTCTGCATTGCGTGGCGAGATGTGCTCTGCACCCAATTCCATGCGACGGAAGTCAAGCAGCTGGTTGATGAGTTGTTGCAGTTCCAAAGCGTTACGCTGAATGCTCTCAAGTCGGTTGCGGTCTCGTTCTGAGAGCGATGATGCCGATGCCAACATCTGTTCTACGGGAACCAAAATGAGGGTAAGTGGCGTGCGCAGTTCATGGCTGACGTTGGTGAAGAAGCGGAATTTCAGTTCCGTGAGCTGCTCCTCCATTTGTGTCATGCGCTTGCGTTGTACATGCTTGGAATATTGCTTGAATATTTCAATGATGACAGACAATGTCAATAGCAAGTATAGCATGTAAGCCCAGCCTGATTCCCACCACGCAGGCAGACGGTGTAACCTGAAGACCTCATGCTCCACGTTCCAGATGCCCTGTCCGTTAGTCGCACGAACTTCCACTGTGTAGTCTCCTTTGGCGGGAGAGGTCATTACGATGATGTTGCTGCCTATGGGCAGTTCCACCCAGTCCGCCGAACTTGAGCTGAAAAGACTCTTCCTCGTCAGACGGTAGGCAAACTGTACCTGTTCGGCCAGATGCTGTTGCAGCGTGGTGAGATGTAGTTCTACTACGTTGGCTTTGCTGTCAATGTCCATGTCTGACTGTCCAGGCCGGACGAAGTGCTTCTGTCCGTCAATGACAATGGTCGATACGCATGGTTTCGCGAGGCTCTTGTGCGATGCGCTGAAGTCAGTTGGAGAGATGTGGCAGTAACTGTTCTCTTCGAGGATGCATATTGAATCGCCTGGTGCAGACATCAGCTGCGTGAAATGATCCATGCGTATCATGGGATGGTTGCAGTACAATGTACGGTAGCCCTGAGTGGTCCGGTCCCATTCCTTTACATTTTCGCGTGTAAGAACCCAAACATGTCCCTTGCCGTCCTGCCTGATATCGAGGATGCGCTTTCCGTTGGCATTGCTGACTGCGGCTATATATCGTGGAGCCTTGTCGATGATGCAGTTGTAGGTATAGACACGCCCGACGCTGGTACCTATGATGAGTGTGCCGTCGCTAAGAAGTGACATCGTCGAACAAGTCTCATATTCCTGCAACAGGGGGACAGCCTTTGTGTCACCTCGTCGTATCATGCAAAGTCCTTTCTGCCGGCTTTGGAAGAAAATGTTGCCTTGTCTGTCCTGTACGGCTCTAAGCACGTCTGGATGTTTCTGTCGGATTGTCTCCAGCAGATTGTCTTCGTCATGCATCAGTACCTTGTGGCCAGCATATTTGCGGATGCCATTCTGGTATCTGGGTAGCATGAATGAATGACGCGATGCGCCCGACACCCATAGATTTCCGTGTTTGTCACTTGTGATATTAGTATAGTAATACTTGCCCTTTGGGAGTCTGTCGCTGATGGAAG
>SFEK01000045.1 GCA_004557285.1 Bacteroidales bacterium
TTTTGTGATTTTTGCGGTGCAAAGGTACACACTTTATTTTATTCTTGCAAACTTTTTCTCGTTTTTTTTTCAAAAACGGCGATTTTTCTTTAATTTTGCACTGATGATTACGAAAACAAGGGCAATAGTGCTTCATTCTTTCAAATATGGCGAGTCGAAAATTATCGTTGACTTGCTGACTGAATGGTGTGGGAGGATGTCTTGCATAGCCACGCTGTCCAAGAGCAACAAGGGAAAACTGAAAAAGCAATACTTCCAACCGTTGACTCTGCTGGAGGTAGTGACCGTGACCAAACCTCATGTGCAGTTGGCCCAACTGAAAGAGGCAAGGGTCAACATCCCCTTTGTCTCCATTCCCTTCCATCCCTACAAGTTGTCCATCGCATTGTTCACGGCCGAGTTTTTACGACTTGCCACAAAAAACGAACAGACAGATCCGCTGATATTCAATTATGCAATCAACAGCATTGAATGGTTAGACAGCTGCACAGGGAGTGTGGCCAATTTTCACCTGGTGTTCATGATGCGCCTGTCTCGTTTTCTGGGATTTTATCCCAACATGGAAAATCATCGGCAAGGCGATTGGTTTGATTTGCGTGCGGGATGCTTCTGTGGCCAGCCGCCTCTGCACAGCGATGTGGTTCCACCAACAGAGGCAGACAACATACAACTGCTGCTGCGTATGAATTTTTCCACCATGCACCTCTTCCGCATGGACAGAAAGGAGCGCAACCGAATGGCTGAAACCATTCTGCACTATTACCGGCTGCATCTGCCCGACTTTTCAGAGATGAAATCCTTTGCCGTCTTGAAAGAGTTGTTCTGACAATGAAAAGACGGCCACTGGCCATGAAAAGATTTCAGTGAAAAAAATGAAGATACCTTCATAAGCCTGCGAAAGTATCTTCATTGATTATCAAAGACACCTTCAACGTGCGATGAAGGTGCATTCGTTTTTTTCTTATGCCAAAAGGGTCTTCACAATGCCTGAAATCACCCTTCCGTCGGCCTTGCCTGCCAACTGTTTGCTGGCAATGCCCATCACCTTGCCCATATCTTTCATGCCCTGAGCACCAGTGTCTGCAATAATCGTTTTGACCACGGCCTCAATCTCTGCCTCCGACAGTTGTTTGGGAAGATACTCTTCAATGACTGCCACCTGTGCCAACTCATCGTCGGCAAGATCCTGACGGTTTTGTTGCACATAAGTGGCTGCCGACTCCTTGCCCTGCTTGGCCAGTTTGGCAAGAATCTTCAATGCGGCAGCGTCTTCGAGTGTATCGTTGGCTCCAGGAGCAGTCTTGGCCTCGATAAATACCTTCTTGATATTACGCAAGGTTTCCAAGCGCACCTTGTCGCGGGCTTTCATCGCCTCTTTGATATCATTGCTTACTTGTTCAAATAATGCCATAATATATATTGTTAAGGGTTGAAATCATGAGAATTTGATTGGACCTTGCTGCGGCACCTCGCCGTTGTCGGCCATCTGGGTGACATTACCCATGGCCTGACTGCGAATTTCATCAAGTTCCTGACGGGTACGCTTGTAGGTAGGTGTAGATTCTACCGACGATATGACATCGTCATTGTCCAAGTCTTCTGGACGGAAAATGTAGATGTGGGGCCTGCGCTTATAGGTTGAACTTTTGCCGTCGTCGGTATAGTAACGCCCTCGGCGGGCAGTGCGCTCAGCATTCTTTTCCTCTTCGGCAGCACGGCGTTCGCTCTCTTCCTGAGTGCGCTGTTTCTTGATATGTCCGTCCATGCCGTCAACGTCCTCAAGGCCGAATCCTGTAGCGAGCACGGTGACCTTGACCTTATCACCCAATTCAGGGTCAACGGCCAATCCCCACTTGATTTCGAAGTCGCTGCCAAACTTGGCCATGAAATCGTTGACATCATTCATCTCCTCCATCATCAGGCCGCTCTTGCTGTTGCGGTCGCTGCAGAAAGAGATGCTAAGCAATATCTTCTTTGAGTTGAAGATGTCGTTGTCGTTCAACAAGGGCGAATTGAGGGCATCGTCGATGGCACGCTTCACACGGCCTTCGCCCTCGCCATAGCCTGTACTCATGATGGCCACACCACCGTCCTTGAGCACCGTCTTCACATCGTTGAAGTCGAGGTTGATCAGTCCGTGTACCGTAATGATTTCAGCGATGCTTTTGGCGGCAACACTCAAGGTGTCGTCGGCCTTCCCGAAAGCCTCAAGGATAGGAAGTTCTGGATAGATTTCACGAAGACGCTCATTGTTGATGACCAACAAGGCATCAACGTTCTTCGACATTTCTTCCACACCGTCAAGAGCCTGGTCAATTTTCTTCGTTCCTTCAAACCGGAAGGGGATAGTCACGATGCCCACGGTGAGAATGCCCAATTCCTTGGACACACGTGCAATGACTGGTGCAGCACCTGTACCAGTACCACCACCCATGCCGGCGGTGATGAATGCCATTTTGGTGCCATCGTTCAACATGGCACGCACATCCTCGATGCTCTCTTCTGCGGCAGCCCTTGCCTTCTCGGGTTTGTTGCCTGCACCAAGGCCTTCTTTGCCCAACTGCAGATGCACGGGCACAGGAGAATCGTTAAGTGCCTGATTATCTGTATTACACAACACAAAGGTCACATCATGAATGCCCTCATTGTACATGTGGTTAACGGCATTGCCTCCACCACCTCCCACACCGATAACCTTGATGATGCTTCTCTCTTTTTCAGGCTCACCAAAATCAAGCATACGTTTTCTCTCAGGTGCGCGATTGTTCTGTGAGGCCGTGTCCGACCGGCCATATTTATTATCAGCCATATCTGTTCTGTTTTATTCTATTATATACTATATATAAAAATGTATATCCCCATTATCGCTGAAGAAGTCTTATTCTTCCTTGATTAATTTTCCGAGCATCGTCCTCATTTGCCGGAAGCGATTCTTCAGACTCTTTTTCTTCTTGAGCTCTTCCTCTTCAGCAGCCTTTTGGCGGGCTTCCTCCTGTTCTTTGATGGCAGCTTCTTCGGCGGCCCTCCTCCGCTGCTCTTCTGCTTTGTTCTTTTCCGCTTCTGTAAGCACCACACCTGGGTCGAGTTCACTCAGTTTGCGCGGGTTCTGATGCAGTTCATCTGTCGTCGGTGTCGTTCTTTGCTGCTGCGGGTTGTCAAACAGACTGGCATTTTCGGTCGTTTCCTCGCCTGCACAGTTCATGTCGCCTTTGTTGAGAATGCCCAATACGGTATTCATCATGCTATTGTGCTCGGTGATGTCAGCATGGTTCGACTTGATGTCGAGTTTTACGAACTTGGCCACTCTGATTTTGTCAATATGCGTATGGTTCTGGAATGCCCGTTCAATATTCTTCATGTTGGCACCTCCACCGGTGAGGATAATGCCACCCAGCAAACGGTCGGTATATTCTGTTGGCACCTGGCACCATACATTCTCTATGATTTCCATCATGCGGCCTTCGACAATCTCCACGAACTTGCGGTTCTCCACACTTCGTTCATTGTCAATGGGCAGCATCAGCGTACTGTCGATATCATTGTTATCGGTATAGGCTGTGCCATATTTCAGTTTCATTTTTTCTGCCACGCTTTCCTCCATCTGCAGAGAGGCGATGTCTTTGGTGATGTTGTTGCCACCAAGCGGAATAACTGCGATATGACGAAGCTTGTTCTTGTAATATACAGAAACGGTGGTGGTATCTGCCCCGAGGTCAACGAGCACACAGCCCGAGCGGCGCTCTCCGTCGGTTAGCAGACAGTCGGCAAGAGCCAATGGAGCAAGACGCAATTCGGCAATGGCCACGTTGGCGCCATCGAAACATTTGTTGAGCTTTGAATAGAAATTCTTGCGCCAAAGAATATTCAGGAAGTTGCCTTCAAGACGGGTGCATTGTATGCCGACAGGATCAACCTGCAGCTGGTTGTCCACCTTGTATTCCTGGGCAGCGGCATCAATGATTTCCATATCCTGGTAAGACATGTTTCGGTTCATCTCCATCAATTCGTCAACCATTTCCTGACTGACGATGGTACCTTCTGTCAAGTCTTTGCCGATAACGTTCTTGACACTTCTTACAGATTGTCCACCCACACCGACATACACCTTGGCCACCTTGGTCTTCAGGGCAACTGACAGTTTATTGACGATATTGGATATACACTGCACGGTCTGGTTGATATTATATACCACGCCCTTGCGGATGAACGAGGAAGAATCCTCTTTCACCACAGCGAGCACACTGATGCTACCATCAATGTTCTTCTTGCCTGCCACACCAGTCATCTTGGATGAGCCTAATTCTATAGCTACGATAAAATCTTTTGCTGCCATATCTCTTTATATTGTTTTTTCTTTGTTCTTCTGAAGCTCGGTTGTCTTCTTTTTCTTGCAAATTATTTGATTGTCAAATTCCACATCGATATAGGAATACTTGTTCCATCCCGCCTGCGACAGGCCATATTTGTAGAACTTCTGCAGTCGATTCAACTTTACGGTGATGTAGTCAGCTATCAACTGATGGCGCTCGCCCGGTTTGTTGGTTTGGGGCAATGCACCGATATAGATGATATGCTCGCCTACCCTCGGCACAAGTTCTACCCCCAGGTTGGGGAGCACATTGACCTGCACGATCTGGTTTCTCCAGAAATCATCCTTCATGAGTTCTATGGCCAGAAACGACAGATAATTGCGTGCGTATTTTCTGCTGATGTATCCTGTGGCGATAATCAGGTCAGAAGTATATTTGGAGTTGGGCATGATGCCCCCATGGTCATCAAGATAGTAGTCATCACCCTTGATGCTCTTGATACGCACGATGGGCAGACGCTGTGTCAGCGAGATGCACACGGTGCCATCCTTGGTCTTGTAACATTCTGCCGTATTGACGAAAGGACTGTTGACCAGCAAATCCTCAATGTCACGGGGATTGACATCCGCCATTTTCTTCTTGAAGGGATAAAGCCTGTTGCGTTCAAGAATCTTCCTGATTTCGTCGGCACTCAAGAAACCGTTGGTGGTTTCATCCTCAATGTTGATAGATACCTTGGTACACACTGGGTATGTGTCCTTGGGATGATTGAAGGACACCATGGCCAAGACCAGATATACGGCCAAGACCAGATCGGCCACCAACAGCAGGCTTCTTTTCAATCTTGGGTGCATAGCGTTTTCTTTATTTTAAGTCGGACTCTATAAATACTTCTTTTTCAGCAATTCGGCCATTTGGGGAACGAGATTGTCGAGGTCGCCGGCACCCAGCACCACAAGCACCTCGAAATCATGGTCGGCTACATACTGCATCACTTCATCCTTGTGTATCAGCCTACGCTCCACACCGGGTTTGAGTTCATCATAGATCAACTGCGAGGTCACCCCAGGTATCGGTTCCTCGCGTGCGGGGTAGATGTCGCAGAGCACCACTTCGTCGAGCAGGCTCAGGCTATCGGCAAATTCCTTGTAGAAATCTCTTGTACGGGTGTAGAGGTGCGGCTGGAATATCACGGTGATTTTCTTGTCGCCATAAAGGTCGCGCACACTCTTGGCACTCTGGTAGATTTCCTTGGGATGATGCGCATAATCGCTGAGGAACACGATTTTGTCGGTCTTGAGCTTGAAGTCGAAACGGCGGTCAACGCCATGATATGTCTTCATGCCATACCTCAGTTCTTCTGCCGTGCATCCGTTGAGCTGTGCCATGGCCATGGCGGCAATACCGTTGTCGATATTGATGGATATGGGTTGCCCCAATTGCACATCCTTCACACATTCTACAGGCGAAATGAAGTCGAAGACGATTTCTCCATGACCTATGCGGATGTTCTCGGCATGAAAGTCGCCCTCTGTGCGGCTGTAGGTGTAGAGGGTTACGCCATTCTGCAGCCGTGGTGTCATTTCCAGACCCGTATGCAGGATAAGCGCACCACCCGGTTGTATCAGCGATGTATAATGGTTGAAGCTCTCCAGATAAGCCTCCTTGGTGCCATAGATGTCGAGATGGTCAGGGTCGGTAGAGGTGATGACGCTCATCCAGGGACGCAGCCAATGGAAGCTTCGGTCAAATTCATCGGCCTCAATCACCACATAATCGCTGTCCTTGCTCAGGATATAGTTGGAATTGTAGTTCTTCGAGATACCTCCGAGAAAGGCATTGCAATCCACGCTGCTCTGGTGCATGATATGTGCGCACATGGTGGATGTGGTGGTCTTGCCATGGGTACCTGCCACACAAAGTCCCTTGTGTGCATGTGTCAGCCGGCCGAGCACCTGGGCACGTTTCTCCACGGCAAAACCATGCTCACGGAAATACACCAGCTCATGATGTTCAGCTGGTATTGCCGGGGTATAGACCACCAACGTGGTTTGGGGATTGCGACATGCGCGGGGTATATCATCTACATTGTCCTCGTAATGCAGCAACATGCCCTCCCTCTCCAGTTGGGCAGTCAGGGCTGATGGTGTTTTGTCATAACCAGCCACCACCATGCCCTTGTGTATAAAGTAACGGGCGATGGCACTCATACCAATGCCACCAGCCCCGATGAAATAGACCGAATTGATGTTTTTTAAATCCATTATTCCAAAACTGTTCCTTATTCTCAAAGAGTGTATATTTTGTAATTTTCTATCTTCGCTGTATTATTGTCATTTGCTGCCCGTGGCCAGTTTCACCACCTCATCGGCTATGATGTTGGCAGAATCGGGAAGTGCCAGCTTCAGGATATGCTCACTCAGCGACTGGAGACGGCTGTCGTCCGCCACCGTGGCCAGAGCCAGACTGATGACTTGTTCGGGGGCATCCACATCCTTCACATAGAGAGCGGCGTCCTTGTCAACCAGGGCGAGGGCGTTTTTCGTCTGATGGTCTTCTGCCACATTGGGCGAGGGCACCAGGATGACGGGCTTGCCTATAAGGCAGAATTCAGAAATGCTGCTTGCTCCTGCACGGCTGATGACAAGGTCGGCGGCCTTGTAGGCTGCCCCCATGTCGCTGATGAAGTCGGTCACCTTCAGCATGGGCAATTCACCTTCGGGCTTCAGACGTTCCAGAATGCTGCTGTGGTAATATTTTCCTGTTTGCCAGATAAACTGCACACCACTTTCCTTGATGGCATCAATATGCGCCAACACGCTTTCGTTGACTGTCCGTGCTCCAAGACTTCCTCCTACGATGAGGATGGTTTTCTTGTCGGGGTTCAAGCCGAATTTGGCAAGAGCTTCTTCCCTGGTCACAGTCGATTCTAGCAATGCCTGCCTCACGGGGTTTCCTGTCTTGATGATTTTCTCCGCCGGGAAAAAACGTTCCATGCCATCGTATGCCACACAGATTTTTGCGGCGTTTTTGGCCAACAGCTTGTTGGTGACACCGGCATAGGAGTTCTGTTCCTGTATGAGGCACGGGATACCGGCCTTGGCACATTCGTTGAGTGTGGGGCCACTGGCATAGCCGCCCACCCCTACAGCCACCATCGGCTTGAAATCGCGGATGATGCGCTTGGCCATGCGCTGGCTCTTCCATATCTTGTAAAGCACAACGACATTGCGGAGCATGTTCTTGCGGTCGAAACCACAAATCGGCAAACCTTTGATGTCATAGCCTGCGGCAGGCACCCGTTGCATTTCCATACGCCCCAAAGCACCGACAAAAAGGATTTTTGCTTCAGGATATTTCTCCCTTACGGCGTTGGCTATGGATACTGCCGGAAAGATGTGTCCACCGGTTCCACCACCGCTGATGATTATTCTAAGTTCGCTGCTCATAAAGTCTTTACATTATCATTTGGCAAAATTAATCATTTTTTTTCGTATAAAATAATTTTATCAAGCTTTTTTATTGTTGAATATAAAAAAATTGACTTACATGCAGTATGCAAATCAACAAGCGGCAATCGCCATGTGAGAAGACGACTGCCGCCATGCGAAAAATGAATGGCCAAAACTACCTTTTTCTGATTACTGCTATCTCCCGAGCCATTGTTCTGGGTTTAGTTTTGCCGTGCCTTTGCGCAGCTGGAATTGCAGCACAGCATCTGTACCCAATGTGCCCAGGGCCTGACGGGCAGAGACTTTCTGCCCTCGATACACGCAGGTGGAGCCAAGGTTGCAATACACCGAGATATACAAGCCATGGCGCACCATCACTATCTTGGAGCCACCCACATTGCTCACCGCACTCACCTCGCCGTCAAATACCGAGCGGACAGTGGCGCCTGGAGCACCCTTGAGGTTGACACCCTTATTGTCGAGTGTCACGTTTTTCAATCCTTCCACATTATAGCGTCCAAAGTGGCTCACCACCTTGCATGCTCCAGCCAAGGGCATGGGCAATCGTCCACGGTTGCGTTCAAACGAACCATTGAGTGCACGGTCTTCGCTGGCCACGGATGTGGCTTCAGAAGACTCTTTCTTGGCCTTGTCGAGCTCGGCCTTGTGGCGTTCTGCCTCCACCCTGGCCTTGCGTTCTGCGGCAATTCTGTTCGACTCAGCCTCACGGGCTTCTCTCTCGGCACGCTCTCTCTCAGCCGCACTCTTGGCCTCGGCAGCCTTGGCCTCAGCCTTCAGTCGGGCTTCCCGTTCGCGGGCAGCAGCTATTCTTCGTTCGTTCTCGCGGGCTGCCGCCTCAGCAGCCGCCTTTTTCCTGGCCAGTTCTTCTGCTCTCTTCTTTGCGGCAGCCTCGGCAGCCGCTGCCTTGCGGCGGGCTTCTGCTTCGGCACGCGCCTTGGCCTTGGCCACCTCCTCAGCCACCAGACGGTCAATCTGTGCATTGAGTTCGGCGTCTTTCTTGCGTTGTTCGGCTATAACGGCCTGTATGGTTTTCTGTTGTTTCTGCAACGAGTTGACCACCTTCTGCTGTTCTGCCTGTTGCCCTTGCAGGGCAGCATGTTCCTGCCTGCTTTTGTTCAACAGTATATTTTTAGACCCACGCACCTTGTTGAGTTCATCATTCTTGGCATTGATTTGTGCCTGCTTGGCCTTCACTATCTCACCCTGGGCGCGCTGGTAGGTGGCATATTCTCTTACAAACCGAAGACGGCGATACATCTGTGCCATGTTTTTGGCACTAAAGATAAACATCAATTTGTCTTGTATGGTACGATTGCCAGCCAGATACTGCATGGATTTGGCATATTTTGCCTTTCTCTCTTCCAGTTGTGCCTGCAGGGTGGACAACTGGTTGCGCAGCATCACGATGTTTCCGTCAAGATGGCTGATATCGTTCTGGATATTCGTAATCGACTGCTTACGCTGGTTGATTTCACCATTGATGGTCATCAGGTCACCAAGCCTTTTCTTCACATCAGCCTTGTTGGCACGCAACAGCCGCTCTTGTTCCTTGATTTTCTTCTGCACATCAGCACGTTTGTTTTTCAGGCCTTTGATGGATGGAGTATTGTATTCGGCCGTTTTCTTCTTGGACGTGGTCTTTTTCTTCTTGCTCTTCGCACTCGCGGATGTCTTGGCTTTTTTGCGTGCTGTCGTCTTGGCCTTTTGTGCCTCAGCAGGCAAAAAGGTCAACATCGCGAGTAAAATGAATATTATGTGCTTCATAAACCTTGTGACTGTTACATACTTAAGAGTTTGTTCATCAAATCCTGTGCATCCACCTTCTTGTACTTACTTCCTACGGTGGTCTTGACATCCCAATCAGATGAGGTGTCAAAAGAACTGAGAGAGAGCTTTAATGTCATCTTTTTTGCCCTTTTCAACGCTTCTGTCTGCATACTGAGCGATATGACGGTGGGGAACTGACGACCGTTCAGCACCTTGAAACCATCGTAGGTGCAATCAACGGTGGTCTTGCCATACTGGCGGCTTTGGTAAGTGACCTCGACCGACTTGATCAGTCCTGTGCCCTTGTCAACCGTCCATTGATAATTCATGTCTCCTTGACGGTGGACGATCAGAGCAAGCGGCGAACCGGCAGGAAGCTCAACATCAAACTTCTTGTACGATGATTCGGTGATTTTTTCTCCCGGCAAAAAGAGTTTGTTCCAGAAGAGGGCTTGCAGAGCATAGAAGTCAAGGCCGTTGTTTCTCAGGAAATCCACATCGCTATAAGAGGCCTGCACATACTCCTTGTTCATTCTGTCCATGAGGAGCACATTGTCTTTGGAAAATTCCAGACGCCCTGCTTCCATAAGTCCTAAGGGCACAAGTTGTATGCGTATCACCTCGTCTCTTCTCATCTTCAACGAACCAGAGACAGAAAAATCTTTTGAACCCGATGAAATGGTAAACTTTATCTTGGACGAAAGGTTGCTGAGATTGGCTTCGTTGGCACGCACCTTGTTGAAAACCGACATTTTTTCGGCATCAGTCTTGGTGGGTGAACCTGACGGCATAGAAGTGTCGGTGACCGCTTGTTTCGTTCCGCACGAAACGGTAGCCAACAACACGGCAAGCCATATCAATCCCTTCAACAAACAAGCATTTTTGCTGCACATATTATTATTTCTCCACATATTTCTTGAGTTTGATTTTTCTGATCAGCACTTTATTGGTTTCATCCAAAGCCAAAGCTTTCTGCCAATATTCCACGGCTTTGGCCATGTCGCCACACATAGCGTGGATGTCTCCAGCATGTTCAAGCACCACGGATGATGGCACACTGTCGTTGCTGACAGCCATATCTATATATTGACGCGCCTCGGCATATCGTTTTTGTTTGAACAAGATCCAGGCATAGGTGTCGAGCGAATTGGCATTGCCAGGCTCTGCCTGGATTGTCTTGAAGCTCATGCGTTCTGCTTTGTCCAGGTCTTTGTTCTGTTGCGCCAGATGGTAGGCGTAGTTGTTGAGCGCATAAAGATTATTGTCATTCCATTGCAGGCAGCTGTCGTAGGCTTCAAAAGACGCCTTTTCATCGCCCATTGAATGAAGGATATCTGCCATGACGGCATAGAGGTCAGAGGCCATGGAGCGGTCGGTCTCTTCGTCTATCTGAGCCACGCCATTGCGGAAGGCCAACAAGGCTTTCTCGTCATCCTGTTGCTGCACATAGCCCATGCCGAGGAAGTAGTAAAAAGCCATTTCATCGGGATTATACTCCACAGCCTGGCGGGAGAGCTGCACCACTCTGTCAAAGTCGTCTGCCGTCCATGCCGACTGGATGAGCGAGAGACGTGCTGCCACATTGTCGGGAGAAATGTCGAGCACCCGCATAATGGCCGAATCAATCTTTTCCTTGGGCATATTTTTCAATGTCATATAGGCCACCTGCAGCTCGGCCATGTCGGAGGTTTCCTGGGGCTGGGCGAGAATACGATTGAACAGGTCAAGCACCTTGGTGCTGTCGCCTCCCTGCCTTTCGTTGTCGGCCACCACCTGTTTCATGAGCAGCATTTTGTCATCGATGGAGGTCTTGGTGCCGATGAGCAACTCGTTCTGCAAAGAGTCGGCCAACTGCTTTTCGCCCATTGTCCTGTAGTAATCCACCAAAGACATGCGCGCCATCACATTTTCTGGCTCTATAGCGAGCACTTCCTGGTATTGGGCGTAGGCATCGGCAGGACTCCCGTTCTGCAAGAGCCAGTTGCCCTTCATCACTCGATAGCTCATGTCGTTGGGGTGCTTGTGGGTGAGACCTTCCAGCACTTTCAGTTCTTCGTCTTTCTTTCCTTGCAGCGAATATATCCTCATTTTGGCCAAGGCCGTCTTTTCGTTTGCCCCGTCGAGCAGTTCCATCCTGTTGATGGTATGAATCACATTGTCATAATCGCGCTTTTTGCCATACAGCTGAACCAGCACCTGGAGCACGTCGCTTCTGTCTGGCGTGTTGGCAAAGAGTTTTTCAAATGCCGTGATGGCTCCGTCATAATTTTCGGAGGCGATATAGCAACTGGCCAGACGCTCTAAATAGGTATTGTTGTCGGGAGCCAAGGCTGCAGCTTTCTGCACATCGGCAAACAGGGCTGAATCGCCATACAACGGTCCGTCGTATGATGAAAGCATGAAATAGGTATCGGCTGAATTGGGGTTGATGGCAAGACAATGCTGCAACAGGTCGTATGCAGCATCAAAATGCCCCTGGCTCTGCTGGCTGACAGCCTCGAAGAAAAACATCTTGAAGCGAAGACTGTCGTTGTGGCTCAATGGGGGAATATAAGGGCGTGCCGTCTTGGTGGCCGGATGGGTTACATCAGAAACCGCAGCACCGCCACAGGCAGCAAGCATCACAAGTCCTAAAACGGACAACAACAGCACATTGAGTCTTTTTATCATCATCATTTCACTCCGGTGTGGCCATATCCACCAGTTCCACGTTCTGTTTCGTCAAGCTGTTCTACTTCAACAAACTCCACTTGTTCATATTTGGCGACAATCATCTGGGCGATGCGTTCACCATCGTTCACCACAAAAGGCACATCAGAAAGATTCACCAACAGCACCTTCACCTCTCCTCTATAGTCGGCGTCCACCGTGCCCGGCGTGTTGAGCACGGTCACACCATGCTTGAGGGCCAAACCGCTTCGCGGACGAATCTGCGCCTCATGACCTACGGGAAGGGCGATGTAAAGACCTGTGGGTATGAGCTTGCGCTCCATGGGCTGCAATGTGACGGGCTCTTCAAGATTTGCCCTCAAGTCCATTCCTGCACTCATTTCCGTAGCGTAGGCAGGCAATGGCTGATGTCCTTTGTTGATAACCTTAACTAATGTCATTTGATGTTACGTTGATTTAGAACTGCAAAATTAACCATTTATATTGAGATAAAGGTATTTTTATGCGTAAAAAGAATGATTTTAGCCATTTTTAGATTACTTTTGCGCCATAGAACATGAAGAGGCTTCAGGCAAGCATCTTCTCATTAATAAGTATAAGCATCATGATGAAGTGGCAACAACTAATCTCCAACAAAAGGCTGGGGCAGGAATCAAGACACCCTGACAGGCAAGACGACCGTACGGAATTCAAGCGCGACTACGACCGGCTCATATTTTCAGCACCCTTCAGGCGTATGCAGAACAAGACACAGGTTTTTCCTCTTCCGGGAAGCATCTTCGTGCACAACCGCCTGACCCACAGTCTAGAAGTGGCAAGCGTGGGCATGTCGCTGGGCAACGATGTGGCTCATGCCGTGATGAAGACCAGACCCGAACTGGCCGACACGCTGTTTCCACAGATTGGCACTATCGTGAGCACGGCTTGCCTTGCACACGACATGGGCAACCCTCCATTCGGACATTCAGGCGAAAAAGCCATACAGACATTCTTCTCCGAGGGTAACGGAGCAATACTCCAGCCTATGGTGAGCAAGGAACTGTGGGCAGACATCACGCATTTTGAAGGCAACGCCAATGCCTTCAGACTGCTGGCTCACCGTTTTCTGGGCAGGCGCGACGGAGGCTTTGCCATGACCTACGCCACACTTGCGTCTATCGTGAAATATCCCTTTGCCTCAACCCTTGCCGAAAAAGGTCACGGCAAATTCGGATTTTTCAAGGAAGAGCAAGAAATATATAGGAATATCGCCGATGAATTGGGAATAATTTGTCTGTCCAAGCCACATGAGCCTTTACAGTATGTGCGACATCCGCTGGTGTATCTGGTAGAAGCCGCCGACGACATCTGCTATGAGATCATGGACATCGAGGATGCGCACAAACTGAAAATCATCACCTTTGAAGAGACGCAGCACCTGCTGCTGGATTTCTTCCTCCCCGAACAGCAGGAGCGGATATTGAAGCGGATTGCCGACGAGGGCATTACCGACGACAACGAGAAGGTGATCTACATGCGTGCCTGCACCATCGGTGCGCTTGAGCGGGCATGTGTGGAAACCTTCATGCTGCATGAGGATGAAATCATGACGGGCACATTCAAGGGCAGCCTCATGGAGCATATTGCAGAACCTTTGGCCTCGGCATACCAACGATGCACCCAACTGTCCATGCAAAAAATCTACAACAGCAAGCCCGTGCTTGACGTTGAACTAAGTGGTTTCAGAATCATGGACACGCTGATGAACGCCATGACAGAGGCCGTGTTACATCCCAAACGTTATTACTCCCGCCAGTTGATGAGCAGGGTGAGCAGCCAGTATGACATACACTCGCCCCATCTGGAAACGAGAATCATGGCCGTGATTGACTATATCAGCGGCATGACCGACGTATATGCGCTCGACATCTACCAGAAGCTCAACGGCACAAGCCTGCCCATTGTCTGACGAAAGGGTTGCTGCCATACACAAAGGTTGTTGGAATAGATACATTACTGGGTCCGCTTTTTCAAGCGGACCCATACATTATATATATACATCGCCTATATATACAGGAAAAGCCTCCCCAAACGAGCGGTTCTGTAGGGAGGCTTTCTCGCAAAAACATGAAAAACAAATAATCAATCATTGTGT
>SFEK01000218.1 GCA_004557285.1 Bacteroidales bacterium
TTCTCTCCGTCAATCTTCAGCGATGCCGTTTCTGACGGACCGAAGTAGAAGGTCACCCTTGACTTGACAGCCAGCGTGAATATCACCAACGTCGATGATTCCATCTTCAGGCATGTGGTGTAGGTCACACCGTCAACGGTAATCTCTCCCTTCGAACTGCTGCCGTTGCCTGTCACGGTGAACGTGGGTGAACTGGGCTGTCCGTCGGCGCCGAACGATACCAGCAGAACCTCAGAGGGGTCAACAGGCTGTTCAGGGTCTGTAGGTTCGTCGGGTGTGTCGGGAGTTTCAGTCTCGCTGCCGAAGAACCCCTTGAACGAGGTGGTGTAGGTCTTCAAGGCCGACATCAGTGCGGTGTTCAACCCGTAGTCGGCATCGTCGGTGGCATTGTCGAATGTCCAAGTGAGGTCGCCATGATTCAGTCGTCCTGCACCAAAGTAGCCCGTCACCCTTTGCGGCACATCCTTGGCCTCGCAAGGCTGGTAGCCATACATCAGTTCGTCATCGGTGTCAAAGTTGTTGTAAGGTGTTCCGCCATGCTTGGTGACTATTGTTGCAGGCACTTGCTCCAGTCTGCTGGCGGCCTCGTAGGCATCGAAGCTCGTGGGGTTGCCTTGCCATGTAGTGTAGTTGCTGGCGCTCAGTCCTGTCCTGACATTGGCAAACGACTTGATGAAACCGCCGTCCTCGCCCGAGAAGGTGGTCTTCACCGACCCGCTCGTTGCCTCGGGGTCGTGTCCCTGCCGGGCCATGAGCATGGGGTATTTGCAGTTTCTGAAATAGTTGGCCTCTACGAATGCGCTCGACCCCATGGTCGTTCCCACGCCGTATTTGGCGTTGCCGTCGAAATAGTTGTTCCACACATGCACCGACATGGTACGTATGCGCGGATGCCGCGAGTCGCTGTGGTCAAACCAGTTGTCGTGATAGCTAATATAGTTGGGTCCTGTCTCCGATGTCATGCCGCAGAGCGATGACTTGCCGCTGTCGAAGAAGTGGCACGAGGCAATGGTGATATACTGCGAGTCGCCCTTCAGGTCGATGGTGCCGTCGCCCTTCGCCTGGTCAGCGTCGCTGCCAGCCTGTCCATAGAAGAGGTCTATGTTGTGCACCCAGATGTGCCTGTTCTTGGTGTCGAGCGATATGGCGTCGTCCATACACAACATGTTGCCGAAGTTGCGCAGCTCTACGCTCTCGGCATTCCTCACCAGGATGCCAAAGCCGCTCAGGGTGGCATCGTCGCCTATGCCTTCAATGGTGATGTTCAGCGGGGTATATCCCGAGTTGCCCTTCACCTGCAGGCCTTCCGACGAACTGCCCAGCGTGCCCATGTCCTCCTTCTTCAGCAATCCGATTATCCTCACACAAAGCGGTGTGGAGGCCAGGGTGCCCTTGCTGTATGAGGTGAGCAGCGGCTGCAGTTCGGCGGCGTTTTCCTTCGTGATATACACCACCTTGGCATTGGCCTTCAGCGTGCCGTCGTTGTTGTATGCGCCTATGCCCTCGCTGCGACCATGGTGGGCAAAACCCTCACGGCTGTAGGGCACCACCTTGAGTCCTTGAACCGTCGATGCCTCGCCCTCGCTACCGTCTTCATACACGGGCACTACCTTCAAGCTGTAGGTGCCTGCGCGCAGCCCCACCACATCCACACGTCCGTGTGTACCGTAGTTTCTTGTCAACTGCCCGTCCACCTTGTGGTAGTCGGTCTCATCGTCACTTTTCACATAAGCATGGTAGCTCTTCGCACCTTCTGCAAGGCTGAACTTCGCATACAGGCTCTCATGCCATCCGCGGGCCTCAGTGATGAGATTGTTGGCAGCAGGAGCGGGCTCGTCGGCACGTGTGCCAATGGCAAGCACCATGTCCTTGTAGGTGTCGGTGCCGTGCGTGGTGTTCACCGTCACGGTGTTGGTATCATCGTCAATCTCAACGGCCGTCACCTCGGCATCGTCATACACTTTTTCGGTGCCGTCGGCAAAGGTCAGCACGATCGACATCAGCAGGCATAATATTTGGTTCATCTTTGTTTCCTCCCCATCACCATTTTCTTTCCGTCCTTGATGTATATGCCCTGGCGTGCAGGCTTGTACACCTTCATGCCGTCTATGGTATGGCATTGTCCGTTGGTCTTCTTGTCCACGGTGGTTGTGTTGATGGCCGTGGTGTTGAGGTTGCTGATATATACGGCAAAGGCCGAGCGGTCAACGGTTTGTGCACTGCCGTCGGCAAAGCTGATGACAGCCTTGTCGCCCTGGAATGCGATGGTCGTTACCGTTTTATCTACTTTGTTGCCATGAATCACCACCGTCTGTCGCTGGTCGGCCATGGCAGATGTCGCCACCAAAAGGGCAGAAAGCAATAAATTATTTCTTGTCATAATAGCATGAGGGTTTGTTTTCTGCAAAATTACGGTTTTTATTCATCAATTATTATAACACGTGCAACAAAACCGTACGAAAACGTTTACGAACCCATGCATGTTAGAAAAAAAACAAGCGAACCTTTGTCCTCAATGGCAAGTCGTAACGACTCACCATTGCCATTTCATCAGGCAAAAAGCGGTGGTTAGTCTGCACCGACCTACCACCGCCACTACTTATATCATGCCGAAATTCAATGTTTTTTACAGGTTATCAAAGGAAGGGTTTGTGGTCTCACCGAGAATCGAACTCGGATCTAATCTTTAGGAGAGACTTGTTCTATCCATTGAACTATGAGACCCCTCGTCGTTGGCTCCTTAGGAGAACGAGCGGTGCAAAGGTACTCAGATTA
>SFEK01000046.1 GCA_004557285.1 Bacteroidales bacterium
TGGGAACCCTCGTTGCAGTTTGAGGAGGGCATTGAGAAGACCGTGAAATGGTATCTCGAGAACCAGGAATGGATGGACAATGTGACCTCTGGTGATTACCAGAAGTATTACGAGAACATGTACAGCGGAAGATGAAGAAAATATTGTTGTTAGGTTCAGGCGAACTGGGCAAGGAATTTGTCATTGCCGCCAAGAGGGCGGGACAATATGTGGTGGCTTGCGACCGATATGAGGGGGCACCTGCCATGCAGGTGGCCGACGAGTGCGAGGTGTTCTCCATGCTCGACGGCGAGGCCCTCGATGCCGTGGTGCGCAAGCACCGCCCCGACATCATTGTGCCTGAGATAGAGGCCATACGCACCGAACGCCTTTTCGACTATGAGGGGCAGGGGATGCAGGTGGTGCCCAGTGCCAAGGCAGTGAACTATACCATGAACCGCCGTGCCATTCGCGACCTTGCCGCCAAGGAACTGGGGTTGCGCACGGCGAAATATTTCTACGCCAAGACGTATGACGAATTCAGGCGTGCCGCCGACGAGATAGGTTTCCCCTGTGTGGTCAAGCCGTTGATGTCGTCGAGCGGACACGGACAGAGCTATGTGCATGACGAGGGAGAGCTTCAGCAGGCCTTCAACGAGGCGATGAAAGGCAGCCGTGGTGATGTGAGAGAAGTCATCATCGAAGAGTTCATCGATTTTGATTCAGAGTTCACGTTGCTCACTGTTACCCAGAAAAACGGTCCCACACTGTTCTGTCCTCCCATCGGCCATGTGCAGAAGAAGGGCGACTACCGCGAGAGTTGGCAGCCCTACAAAATAGCTGACGAGGCGTTGGCCCAGGCGCAGCATATTGCTGCCGAAGTGACCAAGGCGCTCACGGGAGCAGGCATCTGGGGCGTGGAGTTCTTCCTCACCAAGCAAGGAGAGGTGATTTTCTCTGAATTGTCGCCAAGACCCCATGACACCGGTATGGTGACGCTCGGGCATACCACCAATCTCAGCGAGTTTGAGCTCCATTTCCGTGCCGTGATGGGATTGCCCATTGCAGGCATAAAACTTGAACATGCCGGTGCCAGTGCCGTGGTGCTCTCGCCCAAGGAGTGTTACTGCCCCCTTGACTATCATCTTGACGATGCTCTCAAGCAGGAGAATACCCGTGTGCGCATCTTCGGCAAGCCCGAGGCTCATGTGGGCCGACGCATGGGAGTGGTGTTGTGTTATGGCGATGTGGATGCCGACACCAATGAGCTGCGCGACAAGGCAAAGGCAGCCGCCAAGACTATCCTGGGCACCGACCCCTACGAGACCTTCGGTTGAACGGCTTTGGCCAGACGGGCATGATCATGCTGGGGACAGGAGCATTGGCTTGCCGTAAACCCTGTTACTGGAATTTGCAAAAATTGAAAAAATGAAGATAGGTGAAATATTGGAACTGCCCAAGATTTGCGACCCCCGTGGCAATCTTACCGTGGCGGAACAGTGGAAGAATGTACCCTTTGAGGTGAAAAGGGTATATTGGACATACGATGTGCCATCGGGTGAACGTCGTGGCGGACATGCCCACAAGGAATGCGTGGAATTGATCATCGCAGTGAGTGGTTCGTTTACCGTTACGTTGAACGATGGTTGCGGCAACAAGGTGGATTATCACCTCAACCACCCATGGCAGGGTTTGCTCGTGCATACCGGCATCTGGCGGACACTGGAGGATTTTTCCTCAGGAGCAGTATGTCTTGTGCTCGCCTCAGAACTGTATGACGAGAACGACTATATCTACGAATATGATGATTTCTTGAAATACGTCGGATGTTCGAAATAATCAAATACAGCGAAAGCCGCATGGCGGAATGGAATGATTTTGTCAAGAAGGCCAAGAATGGTTCGTTTCTTCTTGACCGCCGTTACATGGACTATCATGCCGACCGTTTCAGCGACTTCTCGCTCATGTTTTATCTCAAGGGACGGCTTTATGCGCTGCTTCCTGCCCATGTGACGGGCGACACCCTCTATTCGCATCAAGGACTGACCTATGGAGGATTGTTGCTTGACTGCAGAGCCAAGACCGCCGAGGTGTGCCAACTGTTTAGCCAACTTGATGCCTTCCTTTCGTCGAAGGGCATCGGCAAGGTGCTGTACAAACCCTCACCCTGGATTTATGCCTCGCAGGGAGCCGAAGAAGATTTGTATGCCATAGTGAAGGTGTGCCATGCCACCCTGGTGGGGCGTGATGTGGCCACGATCATCTTTTTGCACGACCGTATTCCCTTTTCCGAGTTGCGCCGACGCTGCATGCGCAAGGGACAGCGACAGGGCATCACCGTGGCAGAAAGTGAGGATTATGCCGCATTCTGGAAAATACTTGACGACAATCTTGAAGCCAAATATGGGGTGAAGCCCGTGCATAGTTGTGCTGAAATACAATTGTTGGCCTCCCGTTTCCCCCGCAACATCAAACTGTATATGGCCTGCCTGGGCGAGCAGCCGCTGGCCGGAGTCGTGCTGTTTGAAAATGCCAACATGGTGCATGTCCAATATATATCGGCCACTCCCGAAGGCAAGCGTCTTGGGGCTTTGGATGTGGTGTTCGCCGAACTGATTACACATCGCTATGCCCACCTTGACTATTTTGATTTCGGCAAAAGCACTGAGCGGCATGGCGAATACCTCAACGAACAGCTGATATTCCAGAAAGAGGGATTTGGAGGCAGGGCGGTGTGCTATGATACCTATGTGTGGACTGTCGGTGCAGGCCTTGTCGCCAAAAAACAAAACAATGACAATCAAGGAAAATGATTAAATATCTCGATTTACAACAACTCACCATGCTCCATGGCGATGAGATACATCAGGCGGTGAGGCGTGTGGTGGACAGCGGATGGTTTCTTACAGGTCAAGAGAACAAACGGTTTGAGGAGGCTTATGCCCGATACACCGGCACCTCTTATTGTGTGGGTTGCGGCAATGGGTTGGATGCCCTCACCTTGATATTCCAAGCCTACAAGGAAATGGGGGTGATGCACGATGGTGATGAGGTGATTGTGCCTGCCAACACCTACATAGCCTCTATATTGGCCATCAGTCAAAACGGGCTTGTGCCTGTGCTGGTAGAGCCTGATGAACACACGTTCCAGATAGACGACTCGCTCATCCAGCAGGCCATCACGCCCAAGACCAAGGCCGTGCTCATCGTGCATCTTTACGGACAATGTGCCTATACCCCGCTCATTGCCCGTGTGTGCCATGAACACCGGCTCAAACTGGTGGAAGACAACGCACAGGCCCATGGACAGGTGTGGAAAGGCTGCAACACGGACGGGACTGACGCCAAGGCAGGAACAAGGACCGGTGCCCTTGGTGATGCCGCAGGACATAGCTTCTACCCCGGAAAAAATCTCGGAGCCCTGGGTGATGCTGGAGCCGTGACCACCAACGACGAGCAGCTGGCCACCCTGGTGAGGACATTGGGCAATTATGGCTCGTCCAGGAAATATGTTTTTGACTACCGTGGAAAAAACAGTCGTATGGACGAAATCCATGCCGCCGTGTTGGGGGTCAAACTCAAATATCTTGACCAGGAAAACCGTTGCCGCAAGGAGATGGCCATGCAATACGCCACTCAGGTGCACAACACCGAGCTGCGGTTGCCGTCGTTGGACTATTGTCGGAGCAGCGTACACCACATTTTCCCTGTGATGAGTCATCGGCGCGACGAACTGCAACGCTTTCTGGCAGCACACGGCGTGCAGACACTCATCCATTATCCCATTCCACCCCATCAGCAGCAGTGCTACTCGTCGTGGGCCGGTCGGTCGTTGCCCATCACCGAGAAAATACACAGAGAAGAACTGAGCATCCCGCTCAATCCCACGCTCAGCAGTGATGACATGGCACAAATCATCCGTCTGCTCAACGCATTTCATTGATGAAAATCCTACAATACATAGCTATATATCAACATTCCAAATACATACACGACATGACAACAACACCCAAAGACATACGAAACAATCTGCTTGGTCAAAAACTGGTGGACAACCTGAAGAAACGCCACTTCGAGGCCTTCTTCTGCCCCACTGCCCAAGAGGCCGTGGAAAAGGTTTCCGCACTGATACCCGACAACAGTAGTGTGACATGGGGAGGCTCCATGACCATCCGCGACATGGGGCTCACACGGTTGCTCCATCAGCGGTCCCTCCGCATCCTTGACCGTGATGAGGCCCAAGACCGCAGTGAGGCGCAGCAAATCTACCGTGAGGCTTTTTCTTGCGACTATTATTTGACCAGTGCCAATGCCATCAGCGAGGATGGTGTCATCGTGAATATCGACGGCAATGGCAACAGAGTGGCTGCCATGACATTCGGACCGGAACATGTGATCATCGTGGCAGGACTGAACAAGGTGACACAAGATGTGAACAGTGCCTTGGCACGGGCACGCTCTACCGCAGCGCCAATCAATACCGCCCGTTTCGATATCAACACCCCCTGCAAGATAGATGGCGTGTGTCACAACTGCCATTCGGTGGATTGCATCTGCAACTATATCCATTTCATGAGAAATTCACATCCCGCAGGCCGGCACATCGTGGTGCTGGTAGGTGAAGATTTGGGCTATTGAGACGCAAGGATATTTTCAGGCAAGAAGGTAAATCATGATTGTTTGTATTGCAGAGAAACCAAGTGTGGCCAAGGATATCGCACGTATTATCGGTGCCACCGCATCGCACAACGGCTACATGGAGGGAAATGGCTATCAGGTGACATGGACTTTCGGACATCTGTGCACATTGAAAGAACCCGACGACTATACCCCGATGTGGAAACGATGGAGCCTCGGCTCGCTGCCCATGTTGCCCCCGAGGTTTGGCATCAAACTGATCGACGACGAGGGCATACGCAGGCAGTTTGCCGTGATTGAAAAACTGATGCAGAAGGCCGATGGCATCATCAACTGCGGCGACGCCGGCCAAGAAGGTGAACTCATCCAACGCTGGGTGATGCAAAAGGCACAGGCCAAATGCCCCGTGAGAAGGCTCTGGATTTCGTCGATGACCGACGAGGCCATCAAGGAGGGATTCCAAACCTTGCGTGACCAGCAGGATTACCAGCCGCTTTATCTGGCAGGACTCAGTAGGGCCATTGGCGACTGGATATTGGGCATGAACGCCACAAGACTTTATACGCTGAAATACGGCCAAAACCGTCAGGTGCTCTCTATCGGCAGGGTGCAGACACCCACCTTGGCCCTTATCGTCAACCGTCAGAAAGAAATCGACCAGTTTGTGCCTGAACCCTATTGGGTGCTTTCCACGGTGTATCGCGACACCCTGTTCACCGCCACCAAGGGCAAGTTCGCCAGCAAGGAAGATGGCGAACAATATTTTGCACAAATCGCCGACCAGCCCTTTGTGGTGACCAAGGTGGAGAAAAAACCTGGCAAGGAGGCACCGCCACATCTCTACGACCTCACCTCGCTGCAGGTGGATTGCAACAAGAAATATTCGATGAGCGCAGAATTGACGCTCAACATCATACAGTCGCTGTATGAGAAGAAACTCACCACCTATCCGCGTGTTGACACCCAGTATTTGAGTGATGACATCTATCCCAAATGTGCCGCCACGCTGAAAGGTTTGAGAGGATATGAATCGCTGGCATTGCCGCTTTTGCAACAACCGTTGCCCAAGAGCAAGAGGGTGTTTGACACCTCTAAGGTCACCGACCACCATGCCATTATCCCTACAGGTGTGCCGGCCAACAACCTGACCGACATGGAGCGGCATGTCTATGATTTGGTGGCACGCCGGTTCATCAGCGTGTTTTATCCCGACTGCAAATTTTCTACCACCACGGTGCTGGCCGAAACAGGTGGCGTGGAATTCAAGGCCACGGGCAAGGTGATCGTTGACCCGGGATGGCGTGTGGTGTATGCCAAAGAGGTGCAGCCGGTGGATGACAACGCCCAGAAGAACGAACAGGAAGAGCGCACGCTGCCGCCTTTTGAAAAAGGAGAAAGCGGACCTCATGCGCCTACGCTCACGGAGAAACTCACCACGCCACCCAAATATTACACCGAGGCCACCCTGCTGCGAGCCATGGAGACCGCAGGAAAATTCGTTGACGACGAGGCCTTGCGCGCCGCACTGAAAGAGAACGGCATCGGGCGACCGTCGTCGAGGGCCAATATCATCGAAACCCTCTTCAAGCGCAAATACATCAGAAGGGAGCGGAAAAACATTGTGGCCACGCCTACAGGCATCGACTTGATAGATGTGATCAAGGAGGATTTGCTGAAAAGTTGCGAACTGACAGGGATATGGGAGAAAAAGCTGCGCGACATTGAGCACCGGCAGTATGATGCTGCCTTGTTCATTGACGAACTCAAGGCACAAATCACCCAGATTGTCAAAGATGTGCTTGCCGACTCGTCCAATCGCCGGCTCACCCTGTTGGGCGATGATGACCTCAAGGCCAAACACAAGAAGAAAAAAACAGCCAAGACTTCTGCCAAGTCGCAGACTCAGGAAAAGACTACTGCCACAAGTGCTGCCAAGTCCGCTTCCCCAATACCGATCAAGGGTCAGGCTTCAACCCAGCCCCTGGGCGAGACTCCGGCCCCGGTTGCCGATGCTGTTGTGGGTTCGCCATGCCCCAAATGCCATCAGGGGCATCTCATCAAGGGCAAAACTGCCTATGGATGTTCGCGCTGGCGTGAAGGGTGTGATTATCGTCAGCCGTTTGGCAATTAATTATTAGCCTGACGCAATAAAAACAGCAAAACAAGGTTATAAATGAAGAGCAGGTGGAGAGGTATGCCACCTGCCTGTAAATATCATCAGCATGAAGAAAGCCTATATCACATCCCTCATTCTTGTCGTTGTCATGACCATCTTCGTGTCGTGTGGCACAGACAAGTATCTCAAGCGTGGCGAGAAATTTCTTGCCATAGGCGAATACTTTGAAGCTGCCGAAGAATTCAAGACGGCCTACAACAAGACACCTTCAAAGGATAAGGAGAAACGTGGGGCATGTGCCGTGAAACTTGCTGATTGCTACAAGCGAATCAATTATACTCAAAAGGCCATTGCCGCCTATCGCAATGCCATCAGGTATAAATGTGACAATGCTGAACTGCATCTTGACTTTGCGCAGATGTTGCTCAAAAACGGTAACTACAAAGAGGCCGTCAAGGAATATCAGTTGGTGCTCGACTCTCTTCCTGACAACCAACTGGCCAAGAACGGATTGATTTCTGCTCAGACCGCACAGGAGAAAAAAGCGGAAGGGTCGCGCTATATCGTGAAGAAGATGGACATCTTCAATTCGCGCCGCGCCGATTATTCACCCATGCTTTTGGGTGATGAATATGACCAACTGTATTTCACCTCTACCCGCAACGATGCCGAGGGAGACGAACTGAGTGGCATCACGGGTACCAAGCCCGGGGATATCTTCTTTTCAGCGAAAGACGACAAGGGGAAATGGGGAAAGCCGGAGCACATAGAGTCGGGACTGAATACCGAATATGATGAGGGGGCATGTTGTTTCTCCACCGACCAACGCATGATGTATCTCACACAGTGCAGCACAGATCCCAGTTATCCACGTTATGCCACCATTGTCACCTCCAACCGTTCGGATGCCGCATGGAGCAAGCCCACGCCGCTCGAACTGACCCGTGACACCTTGTCAAGTTATGCCCATCCGGCTGTGTCGCCCGATGGCGAATGGCTGTATTTCGTTTCTGACATGCCCGGAGGAAAGGGGGGACTTGACATCTGGCGTGTGCGACTCACCAGTTCGGGGGTGGGTGGCGTAGAGAATCTTGGAGCACCGGTCAATACGCCCGGTGACGAGATGTTTCCTACATTCCGCCCCAATGGCGACTTGTATTTCTCCTCCAATGGTCATCCTGGATTGGGAGGGCTCGACATCTTTATCGCCAAGGTGGATAAGCGTACAAGAAAATATGTGATTGAACATCCCGGTTATCCCCTCAACTCACAGGGTGACGATTTTGGCATGACTTTCGAGGGGGCGCACAACCGTGGCTTCTTCTCGTCGAACCGTGGGGATGCCCGAGGCTGGGACCACATTTACAGTTTTGAGAAACCTGAAATCGTGCAGACCGTCAAAGGATGGGTGTACGAAATGGAAGGCTATGAACTGCCTGCCGCACAGGTGTATCTGGTGGGTAGCGACGGCACCAACGAAAAACTCAGCGTGAAGGGCGACGGCTCGTTTGTGAAGGTGGTGGAGCCAGGGGTCGACTATATCATGCTCGCCACCTGCAAGGGGTATCTCAACCACAAGGAGGAAATCAGCATCAAGCCCACCACGCAGTCGGAAGAGCATGAACTGCAGTTTCCACTGGCTTCAATCCGTGTGCCTGTGCTGATAGACAACATCTTTTACGATTTCGACAAATATACCCTGCGTGACGAATCGGTGAAGGCTCTTGATGATTTGGTGAAATTGCTCAACGAAAACCCCAATGTGACCATCGAGTTGAGTGCACATTGCGACTACAAGGGCAGTGCGGCCTACAATCAGGTGCTGTCGCAACGAAGGGCCGAAGCGGTGGTGAACTATCTCATCGCTCATGGTGTGGCCAAAGACCGCCTCACGCCCAAGGGATACGGCAAGGACAAACCGAAAACAATCCGCAAGAAACTGACCGAGAAATATCCGTGGCTCAAAGATGGTGATGTGCTCTCAGAAGAGTTTATCAAGAAACTGGATGACGAGAAACAGGAGATTTGCAACCAGCTCAACCGCCGTACGGAATTTGTGGTGTTGCGTATCACCTATGGCATGTTCGACGAACAGGGAAATCTCAAAAATCCGCCACAGCCACAAACACAGAAAGCTGCAGACGACGAAGAAGATTTCTTGTTTGTGGAATAATGTGAAGGTTTTTTAAAGATAATTGTATTTTTTGTCGTTGGCGTAAGGTTTTTTTATTACCTTTGCAGTCCTTTTTGAAATAACACTTCAATAAGGGTGAATGATGATTGACAGCAAAGATAAGAATAGACTTTCAGAACAATAGATTTATGTCGGTTAGGTTGAGATGGGGAATTCTACTGTTCTCAGTGGTTTTTCAGGTGATGGATGTGGTGGCAACGACCAAGATAGCACAGCCGCATGTGGTGCTGCTGGGCGACTCGAACACATGGATAGGCGGCGACGACTGCAGTGATGAGCATGGGTGGAGCAAATGGTTTAAGGCTTGTTTCCAACCAGCATCCTGCCAAAGTTTTGCCCGTAGTGGAGCCACTTGGAGCCATACACCGCACACCGTCAAGGACACCAAGGAATATACCGAGGTGATCAGTGACAACAATGTGGTGCTGAACCAGCTTTATCGGCTGATGGAGCGCCTGGCCAAGGGCAACACCCCCTTGCCCGATGTCATCGTGATTGCTGCCGGCACCAACGATGCGTGGTTTGCCGACAAACGACCTGATGCCTTGCAGGGAGGTGTGGCCGAAGCGGTGGACAAGGTGTGCCGTATCATCAGCAGACAATTTCCCAAGGCACGCGTGTTGTTGCTCACGCCCATACCTTCTGCCAAAATCAACGAAGGGCGAATCACCAAAGTGGGAGATATCATCCAGCGTTGTGCAACCCTGGCTGGCGTAGAGTGCCTTCGCCTCGACAAAGTGGGGTGTATAGACGCCGCCCAAGAGAAAAAGAAGTATGTGATGACCAAGGATGGCGTGCATACCAGTGTGTACGGTGCGAAGTGTGTCGGTGAGGCTGTGGCACAATATCTGTTGACAACAAAAATCAAATAACACGGGATATGGTATTTTCAGATTTGTTTTTCCTGTTTGTGTTTCTCCCTTCATTTATGCTATGCTATCTCATGGCGCATTGGGTTGATGCCAAGTGGCTGAAGGCAGGACATGCGCTCAAGAATGCGGTGCTTGTGGTGTTCTCGCTGCTGTTTTACGCCTGGGGCGAGCCGGTATATGTTTTTCTGATGATGGGTTGTGTGCTGGTCAACTACATGATGGGATTGGCCATAGCCTATACCGACATGTTCCGCAAAACCATATTGTCTATTGGCATCGGGTGCAACCTTGCCATTTTGGGCACATTCAAATATTCATCCTTCCTCACACAGGCGGTCAACAGTCTTGGCTTTGATTTCCCTGTGCCCGAGATAGCCCTGCCCATTGGCATCAGCTTTTATGTGTTCCAGTCGATATCCTATCTGGTGGATGTCTATCGCCAAGAGTCTCCCGTGCAGCGCAATCTTGGTCATCTGTTGCTCTATATCTCGATGTTCCCACAGTTGATTGCCGGTCCGATTGTCAGGTATGGCACTGTGGCCCATGAGATTGGTCACCGCAGGGTTGACAGAAGCGACGTGGCAGAAGGTATCTACCGTTTTCTCCTTGGTTTGGGCAAGAAGGTGATCCTGGCCAACCAGCTGTCCGAGGTCTCTGATTTCTTCCTCACGCAAGGTTTGTCACACCTCACTACTCTTGGAGCATGGGTAGGCATAGTGGCCTATACCCTGCAGATATATTTCGACTTCTCTGGCTATTCAGATATGGCTATAGGCATTGGCCGCTGCTTGGGTTTCCATTTCAAGGAAAATTTCAACCATCCCTACTGCTGTAATTCTATTACCGACTTCTGGCGCCGCTGGCACCAGTCTTTGGGCAGTTTCTTCCGCGACTATGTGTATATCCCCATGGGAGGCAACAGGCAACATCAGGCCCTCAACATCCTGGTGGTGTGGTTCCTCACCGGCATGTGGCATGGCGCCAGTTGGAATTTCATCATTTGGGGTATGTATTTCGGGGTGATAGTGATGCTCGAAAAATACACGTTGCTCAAGGTGCAGCACAAGCTGCCCTCCCCCTTGCTGCACCTCTACAGCATGTTGATAGTCATTGCAGGTTGGGGCATCTTCTATTTCGATGATTTCCAAGCCCTTGGCCTGTTCTTCAACGCCTTTGTGGGCAATGTGCCGGTATTTACCGATTTCACCGTCATGGGTGCACTCACCGACCATTTCTGGTTGTGGGTTGTGGCCGTGGTATTTTGTATGCCTGTGAGGAGATGGGCGGCAACAGCAGTTGGCCGTCTTTCCGGCGCACACCGCAATACGGCGGCTGTGCTCATCGCAACGTCGAGGGCTGTGGTGTCGGTGCTGCTGCTGGCATTGAGTGTAGCTCTCCTTGTCGGTGCCACCAATAATGCGTTTATCTATACAAGATTCTAAAGAAAAATGAAAAAGACGATAAGTTTGATTGCGGTGCTGTTGCTGCTTGCCATGACTGTTGAAACCGCTGCTGACAACCGCCGCCGTACAAGACCCCGTGCTGTGCCCCATGCCAAGCGCAAGGTGGGCAATCCCAATATCCTGGTCATCGATTCAGGAATGAACACCCGTGCCATGGAACTGTATAAGGGTGCCGTGGAAAACGCAGTGTCTTATGCCCACATGGTGAACAGCTACAAGCGGGCGTGGGGCGACAAGGTCAATGTCTATTGCATGGTGATACCCACAGCCGTGGCATTGTATTGCCCCGACTCCCTGCGCTACAAGACCAACGACGAACAGGCCACGCTCAATGCGCTCTATGGTGTGCTCGACCCCGATGTGGAGGGCGTCCGTCTGCTGCCCGTACTGCAAGAACGCAAGGCCGAAAACATCTATTCGCGCACCGACCACCATTGGGCACCCCTCGGTGCCTTTTATGCCGCCAAGGAATTTGCCCATCGTGCCAAGGTGGATTTCAAGCCACTCTCTGCTTACGACATGAAGGTGGTCAAGAATTTCGTGGGCACGATGTATAAGTTTTCGGGCAACGTTGCAGTAAAGAATGCGCCCGAGGATTTTGTATATTATACGCCCCGAGATGTCAGTTACCGTGCGCTGTTCAGTGAATACATCTTCAATGCCAGGAAACAGGTGGTGGGCGAACGCGAACCAGTAGAGGGCAGTTTCTTCCGGCAATATGCCGATGGCAACGGAGCGGCTTATTGCACCTTTATGGGAGGCGATACCAAACTGACTAAGGTGACGACCAGCACGGCCAACGGCAGAAAACTGATGATATTGAAGGATAGTTATGGCAATGCCCTGCCCGGCTATCTTTTCTCTTCTTTTGAAGAAATATATGTGGTGGACTACAGGTATTTCCGGCAACACATCGTGGCCTATGCCCAGGATCATGGCATCACGGATGTGCTCTTTGCCAACAATCTGATTCATGCCAGCATGAAGAATACCACCGACACTTACTTGAAAAAACAATGAACATGATGGACCAACAAAAGCATAACATCCCCTTGAACAAGACTGCAGCCACATGCTACATGGCCATTGTGGCCTTTGTCTTTCTGTGTTTCGCCATCGTTTTCGACACGTTTCCGCGGAGCACCTATTCGTCTTTGGAGAAGCGCGACCTGACGGTCTTTCCCGAATTTTCCATGGATAAACTCACCTCGGGGGCGTTTGCCAAAGGAGTGTCGTCGTGGTTTAGCGACAGCGAACCCTACCGTGACTTGTTTCTTGCCATGAGTATGCAGGTGAAAGACTGGATGAGGGTGTCATTCTCTGAGGAACAGATCACCTTCCATGCTTCTGCTGATGCCGTGACTGAAGGTGAGGACAATGCACTCAAAGGCGACGGACTGGTAGAGGGATTTGACAATAGCGACATCAGCGATGGTACGGCCAAGATTGCCAATGCCGGTATCCTGATTGTAGGCAATGGCGACAAGGTGAGGGCACTCATGGCCTTTGGCGGAAGCGCAAAGGGAGGCGGCTGCTACTCGCGTGTGGCCAACAAATACAAGGAGACATTCGGTTCGTCGGTCAATGTCTTTTGTATGGTGATACCTACAGCCATGGAGTATTACTGTCCCAAGCAGGCCAAGCATGTGGGCAACCGCCAGTGGCCCACCATCAACAACATCCACTCACAGCTCAACAGTGGTGTGCTGGCTGTGGATGTATATACCGCACTGGGCAAACATGCCGACGAAGACATCTATCTGCGCACTGACCATCATTGGGCACCATTGGGCGCATTTTATGCCGCCAAGGAATTTGCCCGTGTGGCCAAGGTGCCGTTCAAGGATTTGAACAGCTACACCCGAAAGGTGGTGCATGGCTATGTGGGAAGCATGTATGCCTATTCCAAGGACATGGCCATCAAGAATGCTCCTGAGGATTTTGTCTATTACGAGCCCAATGGGGTGAAGTATGACACGTATTATACGCCATATACCATCGACAAAAACTATCACGTCACGGGCATGGGCAAGACTTTCAAGGGCAAGTTCTTCTACCACTACAAGGATGGAAACGGCGGAGCCTATTGCACTTTCATGGGTGGCGACACCAAGATCACCAAGGTGGTTACCTCTACGCATAATGGCCGTAGGGTATTGATATTGAAAGACAGTTTTGGCAATGCCTTGCCAGGTTATCTTTTCTTTTCGTTTGAGGAAGTGCATGTTGTCGATACCCGTTATTTCACCAAAAATATGGTGGAATATGTGCGCAGCAACAAGATCACCGACATCCTTTTTGCCAACAACATCTTCAATGCCTATAACCCCAAGTTCTGTGTCCGTTATGAGAAGTTCCTCACTCAGGGCAATCAGACCCACTTCACGCCGTCTGCAGAACCTGTCTCTCATGACCACGGTGGCAACCTTCCACGGCAGGGCAGCAGCGAGATGCCTTCGGCAACGCCATCCCCAGATGGCATTGAGGAACGTAAGCCAGACAATGATGCTGCTGACGGCCATAAGACCAAACCTCGTGCCGAGCGCAGGGATTCCTTGTGAGAGAATACATTAAAAACAACATTTTATTTATACCTTTCTGCTCAAAAAAACGCCCAATTCGGGCAATAACATGAGGTTTTTTATTTCGACTGGCTTATCATTCGGGATTTTTATGTAAATTTGCGACCGTTAAACCAAGGTATCAGATGAATTGGCCTGAAGAATTTGTCAACAGCATACAACCGCTGATGGGAGACACCTTGTGGACGGCCCTGACACAGGGGTTGGAACAAGAACCTCCCGTGAGTGTGCGCCTTAACCCGGCCAAAGGCAAGGGGATGATGCCCCATGCCCTTTGGTTGCAGGAAAAGGTGCCCTGGTGCCCACAAGGCTATTACCTCAACAAACGTCCCAATTTCACCTTCGACCCGTTGCTTCATGCCGGCTGCTATTATGTGCAAGAGGCCTCCTCCATGTTTGTTGATGCCGTTCTCCGTCAGCATGCGGGCGATTTGCCTGTATGTATGCTCGACATGTGTGCGGCTC
>SFEK01000219.1 GCA_004557285.1 Bacteroidales bacterium
CATTTTTGCAGCCTACCTTATGGTAGTATGAATAGAACACACCAAATAAACAATAATATATGGCAACAACAAAATTCAAGCTCCGTGCCTCAACAGTTTCAGGCAAACAAGGCACATTGATCATCCAAGTGATTCACAAACGAGTGGTGCGCCAGCTCAGCACCAAGTACAAACTCTATCCCGAAGAATGGGACGCCCGCAGGCAATCGGTGGTGATTCACGAACATACGGACACCCACCGCTGTCATTATCTCCAGGCCGTGCACGAAGCCGTGCAGCTCGATGCCTCTCGCTTGCAACTCATCATCCTCACGCTCGACCATAGCCGCAAGGATTACCATGCAGAAGACGTTGTCAAACAGTTTTTCATGAAAGAAAAGACCGACGACTTTACGACATTTGCCGAAACGCTTATCAACAGGAAACGGGAGGAGGGGCACTCATCTCTCGCCGCCAAATACCAGTCATCGCTCAACAGCATCAAGCGTTTCCTCGATGGCCGCCCACTCCCCTTCGACGACATCGACGCCACGCTCTTGACAGATTACGAGACCCATCTGAAAAACCTTGGACTATGCCCCAACACCACCTCCTTTTATATGCGCAACCTACGTGCCATCTACAATCAGGCAGTGGAACAGGGCTTCACCTCGCAATGCCACCCTTTCGCCCGTGTCTATACCGGCATAGCCAAAACCGTGAAGCGTGCCGTCAACATCGATGAGATACTGAAAATCAAGGCTTACCGCCTTCCACCCCACTCCATCGAAGACTTCTCGCGCGACATCTTCCTGTTCAGTTTCTACACCTGCGGCATGTCGCTCACAGACATCGCCAACCTGAAGAAAAGCGACCTGCAAGGCAACTACCTCTCCTACCGCCGACAGAAGACGGGGCAGCGCATCAACATCCGCTGGGAGGAGTGCATGCAGCAGTTGGTCGATAAATACCAAAGAGACGATTCACCCTACCTCATTCCCATCATCTCCCACCCCGGCAAGGACGAGACCCGACAATACCAGAACCGCATTCACCTCATCAACCACCATCTGAAGAAATTGGGCAAAAAACTGGGGATTTCCTCCAAACTCACCTCCTATGTGGCACGCCACTCGTGGGCAAGCATCGCCAAGAACCAAAACGTTCCTTTGACTGCCATCAGCCAAGCCATGGGCCACACCTCAGAGCGCACCACAACCATCTATCTGAAGTCATTCGACAACACCCCCGTTGACCGTGCCAACAGCAAGGTGCTCAACACGATAGCATAGGAAACGACAGGTCTCAAGGCACAAAAAAAGAGAAAAAAGATGTTGAGGAAAAAATCCATCTCTTGGCAAGAGATGTAACTAATCATCTGCAAAGGTATGAAAAATTTTTCAAACTGCCTAAAAATAATGGAATTATCTTTGATAAAGCATCGAATTTGCGAAGAATTTCATGTTGAGCAGTTTGTAAATATGTGATACAAATGTTGAGCGAACGGTTGGAGTATATCCCATATGTTGATGATTGTTAATGCATTATGTTGTTCGATACATCTCTTGCCAAGAGATGAACCAACAAAACCAAGAAGTGAAGAAGTAAACGAGACAACACATAAAGCTTTTTTCAATTCAAGAAATTGAAGGGATAAGATGAAACCTCAAGCTGACAGAAAGTGTGGCTTCCAGAGCAAACTTTCACATAACACCCTCATAACTGCCTGTTTTTCAGCAACAAAGAGAAGCAAGCAGGAATAAAAGAAGTGCCTTTATCCCTCATTAGTCTCATTCAAAGTCAAACTACAATGGACACAGAAGACCGATGGTATGTGTTGCGCGACTTGGCACGCCCAAACGCCAAGAATCCCGCCTACAAGCAACTGCAAGAGATGCCTGAGCTGGAAGGATGTGTTTTCATCCCCATGAAGCAGCGCATGTTCGTGGAGTTCGGCAAACATGTGGTACGTTTAATACCCTACATGCACGACCTCGTCTTCGTTCACAAGCCCAGAGAAGCACTCGACCCCATCATCAAAAAGATGGACCTGTTGCAATACCGCTATGTGCGTGGCGGCAAGCAATACGAAGCCATGAGCGTGCGTCACAAAGACTTTGAAAAGTTCAAGGAAGCCGTCGAGCAGTCCGACAACGTAGAATACTTCAGCTACGATGAAGTATCACCCAGCATATACGGCAGACAGATACGCATCATCGGCGGCCGCCTCGATGGCTTCGAGGGGCGCCTCATGAGCAAGAAGGGAAGCAAATACAAGCGCCTCCTCATCGACCTCCCTGAGTGCAACCTCTCTGCCGCCATTCAAGTGGAATCAGAATACATCCAACTGCTGAAATGATATTCACAGTCATTCACGTTCGCCAGTCACATCAAACCCCGGGCAACACGGCTTCTTAGGGTCCAAATCACAGTGCCCCACAATCAACGCCTTCGGATAACGCTTGTGCAAATCCTCTATCAACATCCTCAATGCACGTTTCTGCTCCTCAGTGCGTGTATCCTTGGGTGTCTTGCCGTCGGCAGCCAAGCCACCGATATAGCACACGCCGATGCTGTGGCGGTTGTGGTTCTTGCAGTGGGCACCCACCATTTCCTCAGGACGCCCCTGTTCAATCGTCCCGTCCACGGGAATGACATAGTGGTAGCCACACCCCTTCCAACCAAGAGAACGATGATAGCGGTCAATGTCCGCCATTCTAAGGGCACTGCCCTCGCGGTTAGCGGAGCAGTGCACAATGATAAGAGAAATCTTTCGCATA
>SFEK01000220.1 GCA_004557285.1 Bacteroidales bacterium
TGACAGCTTCAGCTCAGAAAGAGGCCAAGACTGAATATGTATTTACTCCCCACTGGTATCTGCAGGCCCAAATTGGTGGTCAATATACCCTGGGTGAGCTTAGCTTCAAAGACCTGATTTCTCCTAACGCACAACTCGGTGTAGGCTATCAGTTCAACAAAGTGATTGGTGCCCGCTTCGCTCTTAACTCTTGGCAGAGCAAGGCCGGTCAGACCACATGGAACCTGGCCCCTGAACTCGGAAATAACGGCTATGCCGCTACTGAGACAAAGATGGTGAACAAATGGAAGTGGAACTACATCGCTCCGATGATCGACGCTACTTTCAACCTCACCAACCTGTTCTGTGAGTACAACCCCAACCGCTTGGTAACAGTAGGCGTGTTCGGTGGTATCGGTGCCAATATCGGCTTTGGCAATGATGAGGCCAACGAAAGTTTGATCGCTGAAAATCTCGAATACCTCTGGGACGGCAGCAAAATCCGTTTCGCTGCCCGTGCTGGTGCCAACGTTGACTTCCGTCTGAGCGACAAGGTGAGCCTCGGTGTTGAATTGCAGGCTACTACCTTGAACGACCACTACAACTCAAAGCGTGCCGGTAATGCCGACTGGTATTTCAACGCCTTGGCTGGTGTCAAGTACAATCTCGGCAAGACCTATACCACACGTAAGGTTGAACCCGTTGCTCCTGTAGAGCGTGTCATCGAGCGCATCGTGGAGAAACCCGTTCCTGCTCCTGTGACAGAAAAGGTGGAGAAACCTTGCTGCGAGAAGAAGGCTGAGCCAGGAGAAACACTCCGCCGCGACATCTTCTTCACCATCAGCAGCAATGTTATCTCTGCTGCAGAAGCCAAGAAGGTTGACGACATCGTGGCTTACATGAAGAAATATCCTGAGGCCAAGGTGACTGTAACTGGTTATGCTGACAAGGGTACTGGCAACAACACCATCAACGACCGCATCGCTGCCAAGCGTGCCAAGATTGTGGTTGACGAACTGGTTCGCAAGGGTGTTTCAAGAGACCGCATCACCAGCGCCTCTAAAGGCTCACGCGTACAGCCTTTCGCTGACAACGTGAAGAACCGCGTTTCTATCTGTATCGCAGAATAATTGATGTAGGACGGTTTGACCGTCAGATATAACTAAACATATATACCGACTTTCAGCCATATCCCAATATTGCGTGATATTGAGCGGAAGTCGGTATATTACTTTTTCATAACAGATAACACAAATGAGGAAATATTTATTTGGATTGTCATTGGCCTTGACCGCTGTTCCTGTATTGGCACAGATCAACGGCAACGGTTATTATCGCGCAAAAAACTACACGACGGAAAGATATATCACCGTGGTTGACAACAAGAGCGAGGGTGTTGATGTGGCCACCACTACAGCTGACCTTGGTGCCATGTGTACCATCAGGTCGTGGGACAGAATCGAATCAAACCCTGGCTCTGTCTTGTACCTTGAGTATATCAGCGGCGACCAGTATAATGTGAAGAGCCAGGGATGTGACGCCCATGCCATCATGGGATTCTATCTCCGATTGGCTCAACTGAATGGTTACCCCAGTATTTATAAGGCATACCAGACCAAATCGGGTACTACAGCCTATCTGAGTGATGAAATAGGTGATTGGGACGAAGCCTTGCTCAACACCAATGAGAAGCGTGCACAGAACTGGGTGATTACTCCTGTTGATGCCAATACCGACAACTATTTCGGCATCAAGCCCACCGTAGTCGCTGATGGCAAGAACTATGCTTCGTTCTATGCTTCATTCCCCTTCAAATATGCTGCTGATGGCATGAAAGCCATGTATATCACCTTGGTTGACGGCAAGCATGGCGCCGCCTTGTACAAAGATTATACCGAGGACATCATTCCTGCTGCCACTCCAATCATCATCGAATGTCCGTCAACCGAGCCTTCGGGCAACAAGGTTGACTTGCTGCCTGACACTAAGGCTGCACCTACGGATAACAAGTTGATAGGTGTATATTTCAACTGGGATTATTCAAGATACCACACCAACCAGGTGGTTTACGACCCCAACACCATGCGTGTGCTCGGCACTTGTGCTGACGGTCGTCTCGGTTTTGTGAAGGCTGCCAACCTGTCAACCATCCCTGCCAACACCCATTACATCATGGTGGATGAAGGCAGCGAAGATGAAATCAAAATCATGACCCAGGAAGAATATGATGAAATCCTTGCCGCCGGTATCAGCGAAATGACCACCGATAATCCCGCACATCAGGCGGTATATACCATCAATGGTGTGAAGATTGCCAACAATGCCACCGAAGCATCACGTCTGCCCCGTGGCATCTATATCATCGGCAACAAAAAGGTTGTCATCAAATAACCACTTTTGGTTTTATACTCTCATTTTCATCGGGTGTCTGGTCGTCTGTCACATGGATCAACCAGACATCCGATTCTTTTTTTGTCTTCACAGCGACATCATGACACTTTTTCATTGATTATTCTGACAAATGTTGGCTTGAGATGTTTTTTATTCTGAAAAAATATTGTTTGTTTGATAAAAATACTTTATCTTTGCAACTATAATAGATTGTTATGGACAAAGAGAAATTGTTTTACCAAACAAACTTACTGAATTTTTTGAGAAAAGTTGGATAAAGAGATGAAACATCAATTACGTAGTGCTGTCTGC
>SFEK01000221.1 GCA_004557285.1 Bacteroidales bacterium
TGTTTCATACGCTTGAAACAGTTGTTTCATACGCCTGAAACAGTTGTTTCATACGCTTGAAACAGTTGTTTCATACGCTTGAAACAGTAGTTTCAAGGTAGGCAGCACTGGAACGTTCCGATTGCGCAACGGATTCCTCCCTTCAAAAAAAACAGAAAATAGCCATGCGTACACCTTGAAACACCGCCACCGCCTCTGCCGAAAGGTGGAGGGGCTCTTACTTGACACTTAGCGGCTCATTTGCCTGCCCAAGGATGTGCGGTGCAACAGGTCGCTATGAATCTGCAAGCGGTACACTGGCAAATGCGGCGGTGTTCGTTGTATTCGGATAACGACTGCGTGACAGAATGACAAAATGAAAATCAAAAAGATAAGGTGATAAAGACGTGAAGATAACCGAGCCAGAAAGAGATTCCTGCTTCGCATCCAACTGATTTGTAGAACCTCGCTATCGAAGATACCTAAAAAAATGTGTAAGGCTGGTAGGATTGTATCATTGGTTTTTGTTATTTTTGCAGTCATCTTAGCAAATAACTTTAACCCTATAATTTAATCTCTTATGAACATTCTCCTTACAGGTGGTGCCGGTTATATCGGTAGCCACACGCTTGTTCAGCTGGACAAGGCTGGCCACTCCGTTGTGGTCGTCGACAACTTCATGAACTCTCAGCCCGAAGCAATTCGTCGCGTTGAGAAGATTATTGGCAAGGAAGTTCCCTTCGTGGAAGCCGACATCCGCGACCGCGCTGCCATGGACAAAGTCTTCACCGACCACAAGATTGACGCTGTCATCAACTTCGCTGGCCTCAAAGCCGTGGGTGAGTCTGTGGCCAAGCCCCTGGAGTACTATGAAAACAACATGAACGGTGTGTTCGTGCTCTGCGATGTGATGCGTCAGCATGGTTGCAAGAACATCATCTTCTCCTCTTCCGCTACGGTCTATGGCGACCCCGCCATCATTCCCATCACCGAGGACTGCCCCAAGGGCGTTTGCACCAACCCCTACGGATGGACCAAGTCCATGCTCGAGCAGGTGCTTATGGACCTTCAGAAGGCCGACCCCGAATGGAACGTGGTGCTCCTGCGCTACTTCAACCCCATCGGTGCTCACGAGTCTGGCCTCATTGGTGAGAATCCCAACGGTATTCCCAACAACCTGATGCCCTATATCACCCAGACCGCTATCGGTATGCGCGAAGAACTTGGTGTGTTTGGCGATGACTACGACACCCACGACGGCACTGGTGTGCGCGACTACATTCACGTGGTTGACTTGGCCAATGGCCATGTGGCTGCCCTCAAGGCAATCGAAGAGAAGAAGGGTCTGGCCATCTACAACCTCGGCACGGGCCACGGCTACTCCGTACTCGACGTGGTCAAGGCTTTCGAGAAGGCCAACGGCCTCAAGGTGAAGTATGCCATCAAGCCCCGCCGTCCGGGCGACATTGCCACTTGCTATTGCAATCCTGCCAAGGCCAAGGCCGAACTCGGTTGGGAGGCACAGTTTGGTATCGAGGAAATGTGTCGCGACTCCTGGAATTTCCAGAAGAACAACCCCAACGGTTACGAGAAATAAGTTTATCGTGTCATTTATCTCCGCGGAGGAGTCCGTTTCCTCCGCGGAGATTTCTTGCATACAAAAAGCCCGCGCACAGGTGGAGCCGATTGGTTTATGGTTCGATACCATCGCGTGCTGCTCATCACTAAACCTTCTATTTTATGTCACAAATCGTAAGCAGGAAGTACCTGCTTCCCTTTATTCTTGTAGCCTCCCTCTTCTTCTGCTGGGGCTTTGCGCATAGCATCCTTGATATTCTCAATAAGCATTTCCAGGATTTATTGCATATCTCCAAGGCCGATTCCGCCGATGTCCAGTTGGTGCTCTACGGAGGCTATTTCATCATGGCCATCCCCGCGGGAATGATAATCCGCCGCTGGGGTTACAAGGCTGGTGTGCTGACGGGCCTTTTGCTTTATGGTCTTGGCGCGTTGCTGTTTGTGCCTGGCGAACAAATGATGTCCTTCCATTTCTTCCTCTTGTGCCTCTTCATCATCGGTTGCGGCCTGACCTGTTTGGAGACAGCCGCCAATCCCTACGTCACCGTTTTGGGCGAAGCCGATACCGCCACCTCGCGCCTTAATCTGGCCCAGTCGCTCAATGGTTTGGGCTGGATAGTCGGTCCGCTGGTTGGTGGTTTGATAGTCTTCAGCGAGGACGGCTCCGTGGCCCTGCCTTATGCAGTCATCGGTGTGGCTGTTCTGGTGATAGCGGCCATATTTAGTCGGATGAAACTGCCCGAGATCGTGGAAGAAACCACGACACAGACGCAGGGCCAGGCGCGCCTGATGCGCTCCACCGCCTTCGTCTTTGGCCTTGTGGCCTTGTTCTGCTATGTGGCCGCTCAGACTGGAGTCAATAGTTTCTTTGTCAACTACGCCACCGAGGTTTCCGCCATATCCAATACGCAGGCTGCGCTCCTGCTCTCCTTTGGCGGCATGGGCCTCTTCTTGATCGGCCGTCTGCTGGGCAGTTGGCTGATGAAGTATATCCGGGCAGGACGTCTCCTGCTCCTTTGCGCGGTGGGCGCCACGCTTTGCATGGTGTTCGTTATCTACGGCGGCATCATTGGATTGGTCGCTCTGATTCTCACGTATCTCTTTGAGTCCATC
>SFEK01000222.1 GCA_004557285.1 Bacteroidales bacterium
ACCAGTCAATTTGCCAAATACATAGAGTACACCGTCTGCCTTTACGTCAAATTTGAATACAGCACCAGAGTTCTGACCACCACTTACCAAATCAGCAGGTTTCGGGTTGTTCTGTCCTTGAATACCAGTAGGCATATCATAGGTAATGCCATCGATAACAACCTTGTTGGCAGCATCTGATTCACCTGTAAGGCTTACAATCTTGTAAGTGTCAGACCAAGCGGCCTTCATGGTAACGTTTTCCGACTTGCAAAGTTCAGTTTCAGCATTTACCTGAACTGCGGTTTCTGATGCACCTTCACCGAGGAGAGCTGTAGCATCAACAAAAGCGCTTTCTGTCTGAGCAGAAGCAGCTACACAAGCAAACATTGCTGCAAAAGTAAAAATTTTCTTCATAAAATTTAAATTTTTAAAGATTAGTAATGATGTAAATATAAAGATATGGATGCGGGCGGTGTGAACGTTGATCTCACACCACCCACACTTGATAATGGTTAATTTGTTCCGTTAAAAACGTAAAATTTGGTCACCGTGCTACGACCCTCACGTATGGTCTTGGAAAACTTGAACGAAAGGGTTTTGCTGCTGTAAGTACCATTCAAACCGGCAGAATTGAGGAAACCGGCTGTAGTTCCCGGTGTTGTCAATCCCCAGAATTTAATGTCTTCGTTGGCCCAAGAGATGTTCAGAGGCATCTCCTCTGCTCCATTGATATCTGCCTGATCGCAGACAGACTCCAGTCTTACAGTGTATTTGCTCTCACCAGCCGTCATGGTAACGGAGGCTGGGTATGTGCCAACCTCGGTAACGCCATCAGCCTTGTACACCACATACTGTCCGTTGTAAGTGCCTGCGACCACAGTTTCGGGCAACTGCGAGTGAGTGCCTCGGTTGACATCAAAGTCATCATCATCGCATGACACAAAAGCCAGACAAAGCGACAACACGGCAAAGATGCTATATAATGTCTTTTTCATTTCGTTAATCATTTTGTGGGTTATAAGTAATCATTATTCTTTAACGTCATCTGAATCTGCTGCTGATGATGAACGATAGCCAGGATTCTGGTCGCTTGGAGTGAGCGCATTGTTATTGTTCATCTCAGCGCTTGGAATCGGACGCAACCATTTGATCTCGCCGTCAACACCAGTCATACTGTTCACATTTGACACTGAGCTGTTGAATGCCAGGTTGTAGCGTACCAACTGCTTGGTGCGGCGGAGGTCAACAAAGCGTGTCTTCTCAGCATAACATTCACGGGCACGCTCATCCAGCAAGAGATCGAGTTCTGTGATATTGCCGAAAGTTGAGGGCACAGCATATTGTGGGTCGTAAGCGGCAATGCTTGTCAATGCGGCAAGACCGGCACGGGTGCGCACAGCATTGAGATAAGACCAGAACAGTGAGGTGTTGCCAGCCATAAGGTTGGCCTCAGCAGCTACAAGGTATATCTCGCTTCTGTTGAGCAGCACGATGTCACGATAGCAATATGTCTTGTTGACAGGATCGTCAAATTTCCTTACACATACACCATTGTCGGTCGAGGTATTGAAAGCCGAAAGAGAGATGGTTTTCTTGACAGGATTGCCATTGGCATCGAATGTATATGAAATGACGTTGGGAGATGTAAGGATAGCAGCCTTGACAGGGTTAGGATAGTTGCCCTTAACCATCTGCGATTTGTGTTCGGCCAACCAAGCATCAGCTTCAGCCTCAGTCACCCAGTAGGGGAAAAATTTGAGGTTGATGGCATGAGAAGCCAACTGGTCGGCAGTGCAATTGTAGAAGGCAAAGTAAGCGTCATCTGGAGTGTCACCCTGATAGAAAGTGGTCATAAAGGTGCCCTCATAACGCTGGTCGCCCTCCTCAAAGAGATACATGGCCTTTTCTGACATCTGGTTGCGTGAGTCACAACCTTTCTGGTTGGTGCCATAATAGCCACCGTATGAGCCTGATTGTGAATTGCATTCATCTTCAAGAGAGTTTTCGATGGATGCCACATCATACTGGATGCCCCAGATAAACTCGTTGTTGTTCTCGTTGAACGGTGACCACTTGGCATTAAAGCTCTGTGTGAGCGACACACCGCCGATGGCAAGCTCAGCCCAACGGGCAGCCTCTTCGAAATGGGTCTTATCGCTAACTGAATAGGTACCAGCCTCAGCATTGGTCAGTTGAGTGTCGATGTCCCATGCCCAAGCCAAATAGATTTTTGACAAGAGAGCGGCAACAGCCTCCTTGCTTGGAGCACCAGAAGTGTAGTCGGTGGCATCGAGCGCACAGTTGTCATATACATCTTTCAAATCCTCAACGAGGTTTGCATACAACGTAGCCAAATCGGTACGGGGATAGTTGCGGTCGGCAGTGTTGATATAATTGGTGACATAGGGCACTCCGCCAAACTGCTGTGAGAGGCAGTAATAGGCATAGGCACGGAGGAAACGTGCCTGCTGACGCTCCTTGGTATAACTGTCGCTACCCTCGGTGTAATACAGGAAACCGTTGGCATAGTTGATGGTGCCATAGCAGTTTACATAGTAGTTCTTCACTACACTGTTCTCCTCGTCAAGAGAAGCAAACTGGTTGAACGCTCCTGGGTCTGTACCACGGGTAGGGATATACAAGTCGGTACCCTGATCAGTGATATCATACTGATTGTTGAAATTCTT
>SFEK01000223.1 GCA_004557285.1 Bacteroidales bacterium
AAGTTACACTTTTTTCTTGAATCTACCAAATTTTTCCTCTTCTTTTTAAGAAATATTTGAGAATTAGCGCTTTACTCCGCATAAATAATCTTAATGGTCTTCACGCGAAGTTGAACACCACCACCAGTGGACTCTGTATAGAGATTGGTATAGGTAGCAGTCTTGTCAGAGAACTCGATGGTGGCTGTGGCATTGCCCACGTAGTTGATGCCGTTGTAGCTGTCGCAGGTCATTACAATCTGCTTAATCTTCTTGATGCCCTTGAAGATGAGCTTGTTGTTGGCATATACGCGAACGCCCTTGGTGTTGGTGTAGAACTTAGGACCGTTCTCTTGACCATTGGCATCGAAGGTTACAGTGGAACCATCTGAGAACTTCACGGTTTCTACGGCTGCCTGGTTGGCCAAACCTAATGTATTGAGATTCAGCTCTACGCTGGTACCTGTGGTTGTAGCTGCCGCATTGCTCAGTGTAACGGTGGTGCCATCGATGGTCAAGCCTTCGCCTGTGGCTGGAGTATCTGGCTTGGATGGGGTATCTGGAGTGCCGCCGCCCTCGCCGTTGGTCTTGCCATTCACGGAGATGAGCTTACCGCCCTGGTTGGTCTCTGGGGTGTTGCCCATGTAGTTGACGAGCTTGGCGCAAACCACGATCTCATCGCCTTCCTTCAGCGTCATATCGCCCTCCTTCCACTTCTCGCCACCGAAGTAGTAGATGCGGAAGATATAGAACTGGGTGCTGTTGGCATCATCGGCAATATAGAATGAGCCGTTGCCGAAGTCTGCAGAGAACTGATTCTTGATGCTCTGAACCTTACCCTTGATGTAGAATTCCTTGTCGGTAACAACTCCCGCCTCCAAAGCAGCTGTATATTTTTGAGCAGCAACGCTATTGAAAGGATTGGCAGCAGTACCATCACCCTTTGCCTCTCCTGCAGTTGGAGTGTCTGGAGTAGTGCCTCCTGCAGTCTTGCCATTCAATGATACAAGGTAAGTCTTGTTGGCTACAGTCTCCGGTGTATTGCCCATATAGTTCATCACTTTGGCGCATACAACAACCTCGTCGCCCTCTTTGAGCTCAGGATCGTTGGTTGTCCACTTCCTGTTGCCCAGATAGAGTGAGCGGAAAATGTAGAACTTTTCGCTGGTCTCATCATCGGCAATGTAGAAAGAGCCGTTACCGAAGCTGGTAGAGAACTGGTCCTTTATGCTCACTACCTTACCCTTGATATAGACCTCCTTGTCAGACTCTACGCCTGCCTCCAGGGTCTTGCAGTAATTGGCTACAGCCACACTGTTGTATGGGTCAGCTGCGGTACCGGTACCCTTAGCCACACCTTCTGTGGTGCCGCCAGTCTCCGGTTTGGTTGGCATGGTGTAAGGTTCTGGTACATCCTCACAACTGCTGAATGTGAAAGCAGCCATCGCCGCCATCAAAACTGAAAATATATACTTTTTCATATTGTTGTCTTTTTTATTGATGTTACTATATATATATTAATGTATAGAGGTGAGTTTTGTTAATCTACCATGAAATTCTTGACTTCCCATGTTGGAGCCGCCGATGTGGAACTGCTATAGAGGAAACCTATGTATATGGTCTTGCCACAATACTTGGTTAAATCTGCAGTTGAGGTAACAAAGTCCCAGCCGTTCTTGGTAGGATATCCTTTCACGTCCAAATCTGTCCATGTCTTTCCGTTGGTAGAAACCTGAACCTTGCATTCCTTGGTCATGTCGGAAGAGAAATTGATGGCCTGGTCGAATTTGAGGGTAGCGCTCTTTACGGATGAGAGGTTGATGGCAGGTGACTTGAGTCGTGACTGGAGTTCAACGTTGGCACCGTTTACATAGCCTGAAGCCTTCATGCCGTATGCAGCCGAAGCCCATTTCCAGGCATAGCTTACGCCTTCTGCAAGTTTGATGTTTTCTGTAGTGAAATCGCCCTGGCTTTCATCGAAAGCCTCCTTGAAGATTGAGAGCACAGAAGGAGAGAGGTCGTCAGTATTGCGGATGATAATCTGCCATACATTATTATATCTTGTAAAGATGCCCGTGATGTCGTAGGCTCCGTCTGGCAGGATGGCATTGGCGAAGCGGGCATAACCCGATGTTCTCACTACCACGGTATTGGAACTAATCCATTGGCCGGTAATGGCATCCTTGAGTGTCTGGTTGGTGGTCTCATCGTTGGCTGCCCATACGTTTTTGCCGTTAGCGCTGTTGAACTTCACTTTCCTGATGGTCATCAGCTTGCCTGCATTCTCTTCAAGGTAAGTAGCATCAGTAGCCTTGGTGAGATCAAAAATCTCGGCCTTCACATTGCTGGCATCAGCTTCATCAAGAAGCTTGAAATGCTTCTGCCAGGTAGGGCGATCCATCTTACCTACGGATGTAGCCCCCGTCTTCAGGTTGGTATAGATACCGCCAATTTTTGCCTGCTTGCCATAGCCACCGATGTAAAGACCGTTGAGGTCGATGAGAATCTCCTGTCCTACAGGAAGATAACCATGCAGTCCGCCTGCGTTGATATCAACGAGGATAGCCCCCGTTTCGTCTTGAAGAGCAACTTCTTGATAGAGGTTGCCGCTGATGTCATTGCCTGTGATGTAACCTTTGATCATCATCGGCTTATCAA
>SFEK01000224.1 GCA_004557285.1 Bacteroidales bacterium
CAGAAAGTTGATAAGATTGCGCATGACTATATTAATGAAGAACGAGAATGAATGAAGAACTCATTAATGAAGAATGAAGAACGAAGAACGAAGAATGAAGAACTGCCGTCCGGATGGAACCATTCTTCATTCTTCATTCTTCATTTCTCATTATTTATTTTTCATTCTTCATTCAATACGTGTTATCGCATCAGGAACGTGAAACGATCCACATTCTTCAATGCAATGCCTGTACCTTTCGCTACACTCAGCAACGGGTCTTCTGCAACATGGAAGGGGATGTTGATCTTGTCGGTCAGACGCTTGTCAAGCCCTCTCAACAAGGCACCGCCACCGGCCAGGTAGATACCGTTGCTGACGATATCCGCATAAAGTTCGGGCGGCGTATTCTCCAGTGCGTTCAACACAGCCGTCTCGATCTTGGCAATGCTCTTTTCCAGGCAGTGTGCAATCTCCTGATAGCAGACAGGCACTTCCATGGGCAATGCCGTGATACGGTTCGGACCACGTACGATGTAGTCTTCGGGAGCATCGTCGCCCAAATCGGTCAGTGCAGCCCCCACGTGAATCTTGATTCGTTCTGCCATGCGCTCGCTCACCTTCACATTGTGCTGGCGGCTCATATATTCCTGAATGTCGGCGGTGAGGTCATCGCCGGCAATACGGATGGAGTTGTTCGACACGATACCGCCCAACGAAATCACGGCAATCTCGGTCGAACCGCCACCGATGTCAACAATCATGTTGCCTTCAGGAGCTTCTACATCCAGCCCGATACCCAGTGCAGCGGCCATCGGCTCGAACAGCAGATACACATCGCGTCCGCCGGCATGTTCCGCACTGTCACGCACGGCACGCAGCTCGACTTCAGTAGAACCGGAAGGCACGCCAATGACCATGCGCAACGAAGGGGTGAACAGACGGCGGCCCGTGCTGACTTTCTTGATGAGCCCGCGCATCATCTGCTCGCAGGCATTGAAGTCGGCAATCACCCCGTCCCGCAGCGGACGCACCGTACGGATGTTCGGATTCTCCTTCTCGTACATGAGCTTGGCCCGTTCACCCACGGCAATCATCTTGTCCGTTCTCCGGTCAAGAGCCACCACCGAAGGCTCGTCCACTACGATCTTATCATTGTTCATGATAATCGTATTGGCCGTACCGAGGTCCATTGCTATTTCTTGAGTAAAAGAAAAAATTCCCATTTAGTTTCTGTTTAAAAGTGGTGAAGATGATTATTCAGCCGTTTCGTCGAAATACTTCCAGATGGCCGTATCATAATGGTTCGTACGGTTGAACGCCTCGCACGCCCACTGACGGCGCTGGGCCAGGGTAGTTTCGGCCTTGCCGTTCTTCAACACTTCACAGAAAGCGGCATACTGGTCGCGGCCGGAAATAATCACCACGTCCTTGAAATTCTTGGCAGCGGCACGGATCAGAGAAATGCCACCTATGTCAATCTTTTCAATAATGTCTTGTTCCGAAGCTCCCGACGCAACGGTCTCTTCAAAGGGATACAAATCTACAATCACCAAATCAATGGGCTTGATATCATATTGGGCAATCTGAGCCATATCGCCTTCCAGTTCGCGACGGCACAAGATACCTCCGAAAATCTTAGGGTGAAGCGTCTTCACTCGTCCGCCCAGGATGGAAGGATAAGTCGTGACATCTTCTACTGCCTGGCAAGCATACCCTTCTTCTTCAATGAAATGACGGGTGCCACCGGTAGACAAGAATTCAACGCCGTTGTCATTCAACTCGCGAAGAATTTCGTTCAATCCGTCCTTGTGGTAGACGGAAATCAATGCGGTTTTAATTTGCTTCAACTCTGACATCTATATTCGTTTTTTAATATTTGGGCACAAAGGTACGCATTTCCCGCCAAATATTCCTTATTAAAAACGTGAAAATTCTGTTATTACATCATTTTCTCCACAAAAAGCATGGTCAGCACCCCGGCCACAAGGGCGCAGGTGGCAGGTTTTTCAAAGCCATGGGCATGGGTCTCCGGAATCATTTCGTCGCTGATGACATAGAGCATCGCACCGCCTGCCAAGGCCGTCAGGGCGGGCAGGAACAGAGAAGACAAATCGCCCAACCAGCAACCGGCCACCACGCCCACCACTTCGAGCAGGGCAATGGACAGGGAAACGGCGATGACACGTCCCACCTTCACGCCAATCATCATCAGCGGGGTGACGACCACCATTCCTTCGGGGATGTTCTGCAAGGCGATGGTCACCGCCACGGTATAGCTGTTCTGCAGGTTTTCCGCATCGAACACGATGCCTGTCGCCAGTCCTTCGGGCAGTTTGTGAATGGCAATTGCCAGCACGAACAGCAAAATGCGATCGACCGACGCATTGCCCCGGTGATGCTCAGAATCGATGCCGGTCAGGTGGTGGAGATGGGGCGTAAAGGCATCCAGCAGGGCAATCAGTGCCACCCCCGCGGCGACTCCCAGCACCACTTGCCAACAGCCACTGACCGGTACCATCTCGATAGCAGGGACCAGCAGGCACATCAGTGAGGCGGCCAGCATCATGCCGGCACAAAAGCCCAAGAATATATCGTTCCATCGGTGGGGAATCTGTTTGATGAACAGCCCCAACAGAGA
>SFEK01000047.1 GCA_004557285.1 Bacteroidales bacterium
CTGGTTGCCCAACGACCTGAAGCGTTTCAAGGCGCTCACCACAGGTCACACCATCATCATGGGGCGTAAAACTTACGAATCGCTGCCCAAGGGAGCATTGCCCAACCGGCGCAATGTGGTGTTGAGTAGAGAAAAGAGAAACTATGAGCAATGTGAGTGGTACGCCTCCTTGCAGGATGCCCTTGCCCATTGTCATGATGATGAGCAAGTGTATGTGATTGGTGGAGCAAGTGTCTATGATCAGGCCCTGCCGTTGGCAGACCGCCTGTGTCTCACCGAAATCGACGACACCCCTGCAAAGGCCGATGCCTTCTTCCCCGATTATTCTTCATGGAAAGAGGTCTGTAGAGAAGAGCATGTCTCGGACGAAAAACATGCCTTCAATTATGCATTTGTGGATTATATCAAGTAGATTCAAGGCGTGTGCCATTTGTTAGCACACGCCTTGAAAATCATATCATTTCATCGTCTTCATCCTCATCCTCATCGATAGGCATCTGGGCAATGGGCAGCTGTCTGCTGAATGCAGAATTGAACGAGAGGATGGTTTCACTTCTTGACAATCCCAATGGCTGCAGCTTATCGTGGATGATGTTGAGCAGATGATGGTTGTTCAGTGCATAGATTTTCACGAACATGTCGTAGTTGCCTGTGGTATAGTGACATTCCACCACTTCGGGAATCTTTTTGAGTTCCTCCATGGCATCTACAAAATGCTCAGGGTGCTTGAGGTTCAACCCCACAAAGGCACATGTCTCATAGCCAATTTTTTCAGGGTCGATGACAAACTGTGAGCCTTTCAATACCCCCAGATTATTCAGTTTCTGTATTCTCTGATGGATGGCTGCTCCGCTGACATTGCATGAACGGGCAACCTCCAGAAATGGTATTCTCGCATCTTCAGCGATAAGCCTTAGGATTTTTTTGTCCAAGGCGTCTAAATTGTGGTGTGCCATGTGTATGATATATTTTGGCTGCAAAGGTATGAAATTTTCTTTATTTTTCGATGTTCTCCGTCCAATTTCTTTCAAATTGTGATATTTTTTCTATATTTCCTTTTCGGCAGAATAGTGTATCCTAAGGGCGCCGGCCTTTCTCAGCGCCTGTTTCAGTTGACCGATGGTTTCCATTTCCGTATGCCGGTCGGCCTTGATCACCACAGTCATTTGCTCCCTGTCTTCAGGCAAGAGTCGTTTGCGTTCCTCCACCATATAGTCGGTCACCATGTCACAATCCATGATTTTGTCGTTCACCTGTATGCAGGTCTTTGGGCTGTCAATCCCCTTCATGACTTTCAAGGGATGCCCCACATAGATATAGGTAGTGGTCGATTTCTTGGCCAGTTTGGTCAGCTGCGTGCCTTGTGGCACTCGGTATTGCACCTTCAGTGTCACCTGCCGCAGGTGAGTCACCATGATGAAGAAAAACAAGATGGTGAATATCATGTCGGGCAGGGCTGTGGTGTGCAGTTGGGGCACCCTTCTGCCTTTGTGTCTGAACAGGCTCATGGTTGCACCTCCTTTCCTTGCATGTCTTCAATGCGCTCGCTGATGCGCTGCGGATAATAGTCCATGCACTCCTTGCGCTGTTCGTTGGAGCATTGTTTGTATTTCTTGCCAAACTTTTTTGTGGCATATTCGTTGCGCAGTTGAAGGTAGGCGGCTGTTATCTCATGCTGCACATGGAAATAAGTGTCATATTCCGCTTTCTTGTCGATGTGCAGTTGTATGATGTGCTGCTGTCGTTCAGCTTTGGTGGTGACAAACCGTATGATGTCGCCCTTGATTTTTTTTACGGCAGATGGCTGTCCATTCACCATGATGTTGCCCTTGCCGTCGATGGTGATGTCCATGATGTTGCTTCTTTTCACATCCACCGGTGCTGTTTGCTCCTTGTTGTCCTCGGGAGGCAGTTGTCGGGGCAGCCCTTTGTCACTGTCCATCGATGTGATGACCAGGAAAAACACCAGCAGGATAAACGACAGGTCTGCGGTGGATGTCGTGTTCAGCGGTGCAATTTTTCTACTGTTCTTTCTTCTGATCATCATTTGTCTTTGATTACAGTTTTCGGTTCACCCCACAGAGGCACAACACCACAATGCCTGTGGCCACGACAACCAACAGGATGATGGTATCGACAAACATGCCGGCTGTTCGCAGCCAGAATGGGTCAGCAAAGGCAGTGCCGTTGGTCACGATGGGCGAGGTGGAAGCCAGTGCGAAGGTCATGGCCATACTGGCCACGAGCAGCATTCCACTGCCTATGGCGATGCGCTTGGCAGGCACATTGTTCACCACGTCATCACTCTTGTTGTGGTGCCTCAGCTGCCGTATGGCAGCGCCGGCAATGAGCACCAAGGTCATCCCCGTAAGCAGGTAGAGGGTCATCAGCAGCGCATCGGTGAGCATTGGAGCGTTGAAATCGGCATTCTCCTCAAAGGCTCGGTCATATCCCACCGTAAAGAACAGCACAAACACCGTCAGCGCCGCGGCAACGATGGTGTAGAGCACTGTCATCGAGAGTTTGGCGGTGTGCGAGTCTTTGTAGCTTGTGGCATGTATCTGCCTCAGCGAAAATCGTTTCAAGGATAGTTGTTTCATCTTCAGCCTTCGTGGAACATGTTATACATTGGCCCTGTCGTTTTTGTATTTCAGGATGATGTCGAGCATCGAGATGGCCGATTCTTCCATCTGACTGGTGATATGTTCAATCTTCGACAAAATGAAGTTGTAGAACAGCTGCAGTATCAGGGCGGCGATAAGCCCGAATATCGTGGTGATGAGCGCCACTTTCATACCTGCGGCCACCAATGTAGGACTGATGTCGCCGGCCGTTTGTATCTGTTCAAAAGCCATCACCATACCGATTACCGTGCCCAGAAAACCCAATGAAGGAGCCATGGCGATAAACAGCGTAATCCATGAGCACCCCCTTTCCAAGTTCACCGCCTGCACCAACCCATAGGAGTTGATGCTCCGCTCAATGTCGTCGATGCCCTCATTGATGCGCATCAGTGCCTGATAACAGATGGAGGCCACGGGGCCTCGGGTGTTGCGGCACAATGTCTTTGCCCCCTCGATGTCGTCGTTCATCACTTGTTGTTCGATGTCCTCCATCAGTTTTTTTGCATTGATTTCAGACAGCGTGAGGAAAATGATGCGTTCTATACAGAAAGCCAATCCCAGCACCAAGGCAAGGGCCACAAAAGCCATGAACCCCGCATTGCCCTCAATGAATTTCACCTTGAGCACCTTGTGCAGGCTGTAGCTGTCTTCCTCGTCCATCAGCGAGTCGGCGGCCTCTTCGGCAGGAAGCATATCCGTCAGCGAGTCGTTCAGTGCACTGTCGTCCACATCCACGCTGTCTGTAGCTGTTGTGGCCGTGATGGTGGCTTTGTTGTTCCCCACGCGTGCGGTTTGCGCCCAGCCCGTGTGTTGCACCAATACGAGCATTGCGACGATGGCAAGTCTTGCCGTTAGTCTATTGATAGGTGTGAGCATTACCATTTTTTTGATGTGAAAAAACATGCTGCAAAAATATACAATTCTGTTTTAATACCAAAATCTCAACGGTCAATCTACCGAATATTAACGAAATATAACGGTAGCACGCTCTTTGGGGAAACGCCTGAAGCGGGAAAGGTGTGACGGGTGCGACAGATCCTGATATTACTGAAAATGGAGTGAGATATGTGGAGATTGTCGTGTGGAGAAAAACAATGGCCATCCAACCTGCGGAAAGAGGGGGATTCGAACCCCCGTGACGCTTTTGACGTCAACACGCTTTCCAGGCGTGCCTCTTCAGCCACTCGAGCACCTTTCCTTATCGTTGGCAGGGCAACAACAGCCACCCTTTGCCTTATGGGGTGCAAAATTAGGCATTTTCCTTCGATTTCGTGCATAAAATCCCGTCTTTTTTATATTTCATCCCTTTTTTTTGCATTTTTCCCTGCAATGTCAGTACCTTTGCACCAAAAATATACGACAATGACATTATATCCGAAATTGATTATGGATGCCCTGGCTACGGTAACGTATCCCGGCACCAAGAAAAATCTTGTAGAAAGTGAGATGGTGGCAGACAATCTGCGCATCAACGGCATGAAGGTATCGTTTTCGCTGATATTCCCTCGCGACACCGACCCCTTCATGAAATCCACCCTCAAGGCTGCCGAGGCCGCCATACATTATCATGTGAGCAAGGAGGTGGAGGTGGACATCACGGCGGAGAGCAAGTCGAAGCCACGCCCCGAGCCGGGCATGATGCTGCCACAGGTCAAGAACGTGATTGCCGTGAGCTCTGGCAAGGGTGGAGTAGGCAAGAGCACGGTGGCGGCCAATCTGGCCATTTCGCTGGCGCGCTTGGGCTATAAGGTGGGACTGCTCGACACGGATATCTTTGGACCTTCAGTGCCCAAGATGTTTGATGTGGAAGATGCCCGTCCCTACGCCGTGGAAAAGGACGGCCGGCAGTTGATAGAGCCGATTGAAAAATACGGGGTGAAACTGTTGAGCATCGGATTTTTTGTCCGTCCAGAAACGGCCACGTTGTGGCGAGGCGGTATGGCGTCGAATGCGTTGAAACAGCTGATAGGAGATGCCGACTGGGGCGAACTTGACTATTTCATCCTCGACACGCCCCCGGGCACGAGCGACATACACCTCACGCTGTTGCAGACACTAAGCATCACTGGAGCCGTGATTGTGAGCACCCCGCAGCAGGTGGCATTGGCCGATGCCCGCAAAGGCATCGACATGTATTGCAATGACAAGGTGAATGTGCCCATCCTTGGTCTGGTGGAGAACATGGCATGGTTTACGCCTGCCGAGCTGCCCGAAAACAAGTATTACATTTTCGGTAAGGATGGCTGCCTCAATCTGGCCAAGGAGATGCATTTGCCCCTGTTGGCACAGATACCGGTGGTGCAGGGCATCTGCGACAGTGGCGACGAGGGTCGTCCGGCAGCCCTCGACACCGAGAGCCCCACGGGACTGGCCTTTCTCAATCTTGCGCAGGCTGTCGTCACGATGGTCAACCGGCGCAACAGGGAGAAAGAGCCGACAAAGATTGTGAAAGTTAAAGAGTAATTATTGTTATGATGTTAGAGGGGGGCTTGTTCAAAATGAAACAGCCCCCCTCGCAATTTGATTAATCAATGCTTAGTAAGTGTCTTCGTTCTTCAAATCATGTTCGCCCAGACCAAAGCGGTCCATCTGCTTCCACACATTGATGATGTAGGCCAGCACGAAAGGCACGAGAATGGAAACAATGGCCATGACAGTGAGAGTGAACTCGCTGCTGCAGCTGTTGCTGATGGTAAGGCTCGACTGCAGGTCGGCGAGCGAGGGATAGAAGGCCGTGTAGTTGAGTCCCACGTTGATGAGCAGGCTCAACACCACAAACACCGTGCCTGCACCCGTGAACCAGATACCGTCGTTGAACGTTTTTGAGATGATGGTGCGCACGCTGCCATAAAGGAAGATGCCCACACCTAAAAGGAACATCAGGAGAAGCGGCCATATCTCGATGAAATTGTTGAGGTATTTGTAGGGCTCCATGTAGACAATGCCCGTGAAGGGGTTGTAGGCAAATCCGTCTTTGAGCAGGATGTGGACCACGGTGGCAATGAAGAATACCAGGAAGGCCACCAAGCATCCCACCAGGCGCACGCTGCAACGGCTGCGGATGTTTTCGTTTTCAACATTGTTCATGATATAGAGGATGCCGTTGACCTGTGCGAGGAACATCACCGCAAGTCCGAAAATGACATTCCAGGGGTCGAGCAGCGCATCAAGACCGTGGCTCGCGTTGGCCCAGTGGCTGATGACAGGGTTGCCCATGCCGATGAAATTGTCTTTGTCTACCACAAAGTTGGAACCGTTGAAAAACGTGCCGATGGCTCCACCGATGAGCAGTGGACCAACCAGACCGTTGATGATGAGAAACCACTGGAATGCTTTTGTGCCGAGCAGGTTGCCCTTCTTGTTCTGGAATTCATAGCTCACAGCCTGCATCACAAAGGTGAAGAGGATGATCATCCACAACCAATAGGCACCGCCGAAGCTGGTGCTGTAGAACAGTGGAAACGAAGCGAAGAATGCTCCACCAAAGGTGACTAACGTGGTGAAGGTGATTTCCCACTTGCGCCCTGTGGAATTGATGATGAGCTTGCGCTCCATGTCGTTTTTACCTAATGAGAACATGACGGCATTGGCACCCTGCACAAACAGGAGAAAGGCCAGCAATGCGCCAAGCAGCGATACCAAGAACCACCAATATTCCTGCAATAATTCGTATGTCATAGCTTGTGTGTGTTAAACGTTAAATATTTTTTTTGAAAGCTCATTCAATATCAAACCTTCAAACTCGGGGCCCTTCTTGATGGCCTTGCACATGATGTTGATTTCAACAGCCAGCAGCAAGGTGAAGAGAACAAGGAAAATGAAGAAGGTGAGGATGACCGACGACGACTGGATGTCGGAAACACCTACCCAGGTGGGCAGCATGTCTTGGATGGTCCATGGCTGACGGCCGAACTCTGCCACCAACCAGCCAGCCTCGCTGGCGATGTAGCCCAATGGCAACATGGCCATGGCTGCCCACTGAAGCCATGGCAGCTGCTGGATGTCTTTCTTGAACGATACAAAAAGCATCACGGCAAAGAACAGCAGAAAGAGTGTGCCCAAGCCAACCATCACACGGAATGCCCAGAAGCAGATGGGAATGTAGGGCACGGTCTGCTCGGCGTTGCTCACATAGCCGTATCCTAAGTATTGCATGTTCTCGTAGAATTTGCCCTTCTGGTCGAGGGCCTCCAGTTCGTCGCCCTGCTTGTCGGCCTTGCGGTAGGCAGAGATGGCTTGGATGGCCGCCTTGCCACGGCGTATCTTCTCGTTGAGCGACAATGCCGTTGTGCCGTCGGGCTGTTGCCATCCACCCTTGATGATGTCGTTGATGCCTGGCACATAGCCGTCGAGCTGGCGTGTGGCGAGCAGCGACAGCATGTTGGGAATCTCAATCTTCATCGGAGGCTGTTCGCCCGAGGCATAATCGGGTTGCTCAAAGGGGTTGAGCAGGGCCACGCCAGTGAGTCCTACACCATTGCCGCCATCATACAGGGCCTCCATGGCTGCCAGTTTCATGGGCTGCACCTTGGCCACCATATACGCTGAGTGGTCGCCCGTATGCATGGCAAGGAGCGAGGCCACAAGCCCCACGATAGAGGCAATGCGGATACTTTTGAGCGCAAGCTTGCGCTCGTTGGCCACATTTGAGGTGTATTCTCCGTCTTCGTTTTCCTCTTCAGGCTCCACGGTGTGTTTTCTGTTGCGCAGCAACAGGTAGCAGCTGACGGCCACCACAAAGATGGCGCCGATGATCCAGGAGGAGATGACGGTGTGGAAGAATTTGTCGATGGCAAACGGCGACAGTGCCACCTCGGCAAACGACGTCATCTCGTTGCGCATGGTGTCGAGGTTGAACGCTTGTCCCACAGGATATTGCATCCATGCGTTGGCCACCAGAATCCACCAGGCCGAGATGGTGGCACCAAGGCCGGTGAGCCAGGTCGAGGCCAAGTGGAAGCCCGTAGACACACGTTCCCAACCGAAGAACATGACGCCAACGAAGGTGGCTTCCAAGAAGAATGCCACAATGCCTTCGATGGCCAACGGCGCACCGAAGATGTCGCCCACTAACCAAGAATAGTTGCTCCAGTTGGTGCCAAACTCAAATTCAAGGATGATGCCTGTGGCCACGCCCATGGCAAAGTTGATGCCGAACAGTTTCTGCCAGAAACGTGCGGCGTCTCTCCAAAACCATTTGTTGGTGCGATAAAAGCATGTTTCCATGATGCCCATGATGAGCGCCAGTCCCAGCGTCAGGGGAACAAAGAGCCAGTGGTAGATGGCCGTAAGCGCAAACTGTGCTCTCGACCAGTCGACGGTCTCTACGCTCATGTTTAAAAACAATTCTGTCATAATCTTTATTATTATAAGGTATTTTTAATGATGTGTTTCGGTCAAAAAAAATGTTCTGTTGTTGCTGAATGCAGGGTGAATGCCGCTGTCAGGGCTAAGGGTCTGAGCGTGGTGTCAGGGTGATTCTTGTTGAAATATACTCGGCCTTGTCGTTGTCAGTGGCTTTCTGGTCGAGCACGTCGGGCATGAAAAGCAGTTTTACGATGGCGAAAATCACCACCAGTTTGACGATGATCACCATCCACAGTGTCTTGCCGATGTCCATATTCGAAAAACCCTGTCTGTAGAAATCGAAAATCCGTTTCAACGTTCCTGCTCCCTGCATGTGTGATATGGCTTTAATAGGTTATTCATAGTCAATACGCACTGCAAATATAAAAAAAGCTTTTTAATATTGTTCAAAAAATCGGTAAAATTGCAAAAATTAATGTTGATAAAGAGGATAATTAACCTTTTTATTGGGCTTTTTGAGCAAAAACACCTATTTTTGCATGCCATAAAGGAGCAAATAAACCATTTAGAAATATAGTTTGAACAAAAGACATTATTAGCTATCATGAATAAGAAAGTGATCATTCCGTTAGTCGTTGTCTGCCTGTTGTTGACAGGCGGCGTGGTGTATCTGTCGTTGAACCTCAAGCAACAGCAGCAGGCCAATCTTGAGATGCAGGAGCTGGCCGAGCTTGACAAGAAGGAGATGGAGAACGAATACCAGCGTTTTGCCGACCAATACAGCGAGATGAAAACGCAAATCAACAACGACTCTATCATCGCACAGCTCACACAGGAGCAACTCAAGACAGAACAACTGCTCAAGGAACTGAAGACCGTCAAGGCCAGTGATGCACGCGAAATAGCACGCTTGAAAAAGGAACTGGCTACCTGCCGTGCCGTCATCAGAAGCTATATTCTGGAAATCGACTCGCTCAACCGGCTCAACCAGAACCTTACGGCCGAGAACACCCGAATGAAGGGACAGTATGCCGAGGCCACAAAACAGATTGAGGGACTGAACGCCGACAAGCAGACATTGTCGGAAAAAGTGGCCATCGCCGCACAACTCGATGCCACCGGCATCAACCTGGTGGCCAAGAACAAGCGTGGCAAGGCCACCGACAAGATGTCGAAATGCAAGACGCTGCAGGTGAATTTCAGTATCGCCAAGAATGTGACGGCATCCAACGGCATGAAATCCATCTATGTGCGCATCACAACGCCCTCGGGCAGTGTTCTCACGCAGGGCGGCACGTTCAGCTATGAAAACCGCACGCTGAAATACTCCATGCGCAAGGAGGTGGAATATACGGGCAACGAAACCCCTGTCACCTTGTATTGGAATGTCAACGAAGCCTTGTCGGGAGGAACCTATAATGTGAGCATCTTTGCCGACGGACATATGATAGGGGCCCGCAACTTTACGATCAAATAATGCATGAAAACGATGTGGTCATCACACACGATTGCCGCTTGTGGCATTGTCGGCGTGTCGTGGCCACTGTGTGCCATTCCTCCATTTTGGCATGATTTCTCCATGCTGTCCCCTCGCTACCTTTGGGGTGCTTGCCTTTGTGCGTATCAAAACGATGGGAGCCACATGGCATGATGTGGGCAGCGAGTGTGCCATGCTGTAGTGCCATGCTTTGGTCTATTCGGTGGCGATGGTGCTACTGGCATGGCGTGAGCGCAGACGATGAAAACACAGATACAATGAACATGCACGAGATAATGATTGAACACCATCCCTTCGAACCCTTTCTCCCGAAAGAAGCGTGGCTGCTCATGCTGGGCACATTCCCTCCGGCAGAGAAACGTTGGTGCATGAGATTCTATTATCCTAACTTCATGAACGACATGTGGAGGATTTTCGGCCTCTGCTATTTTAATGACAAAAACCATTTCGTCGTCGAGGGTGAAAAACGGTTTGACCTGGACCGCATCAAGGCATTCCTCATGCGCGAGGGCATTGCCATGTACGACACCGCCGTGAGGGTGCGGCGACTAAAAAACACTGCTTCAGACAAAGACCTGCAGATCGTGGAGCCCACTGACCTATGTGCCATGCTGCATGGCTTGTCCCAATGTCGGGTGGTGATTACTGCAGGGCAGTTGGCCACAGAAGTTTTTGCCAACACCTTTGGGGTGAAAGTGCCCAAGGTGGGCGAGCATGTGGAGTGCTGTCTGCCGCAATCCACACGTGTCCTGCAACTGTATCGTATGCCAAGCTCGTCGAGAGCCTATCCCATGGCCGTGGAAAAGAAAGCCATGTTTTATCGCAAGGTGTTCGGGCGCTGATGGTCTTGCTGCCTGAAAATACCATGGTACACACGAAAATATTGAAAAAATGTGTGGCTTTATTGGCTGTTACAAAAAAAGAATATATATTTGCAAAATATTTCAAACGATGGGGGGGCTGAACCCCTTTGGCTTTAACCTTAAAATGTTCAATAATCTCGGGGGTATATCCCCTGCACTTACTATGAAAAAAACAATTATCCTGTTGCTTGCCACAGGTCTTTGCCATGCGGCTGTGGCTCAGAATGACAAACTGATTAACCTCAAAGGTGAGGTGCGTGTGGATTATCAGCGCGACTACATTGACGGCGATGCCCTGAAGCCGGATTGTGGCTTCAAAGGCAAATATGTCAATTTCCAGCTCGACGGAACCATAGCCAAAGGCTTTACCTATTCTTATCGCCAACGCCTGAACAAGGCACATGCCGACCAGAGTTTTTTTGATGCCACAGACTGGGCTTACCTCAACTATCAGGCGGATGAACACTGGACCCTCTCCGGAGGTAAACAGGTGGTGGCCATCGGTGGCTACGAATACGACCGTGCCCCCATCGACCTGTATTACTGTTCTGAGTTCTGGAACAACATTCCTTGTTACGAACTGGGCGTGAGTGCCACCTATGCCTTCAATGGAGGGAAAGACCGTGTCATGGGGCAAGTGTGCGAGAGTCCTTTCCGGCAGCAGGGTGAAGACATGTATGGCTACAGCATGATGTGGATGGGCAGTCACGGACTGCTGAACACCTTGTATTCGGCCAATGCCTTTGAGTATGCCCCTGGAAAATTCATTTATTACTTGGCTTTGGGCCATGAACTCACTTGGGGCGGCACCCGCTTGCAGCTTGACCTGATGAACCGTGCTTCAAAAGGGCAGACCTTTTTCCTGAAAGACTGCTCGGTGATGGCTGAGTTGCGCCATGGCGTGAGTAAACAGTGCGACGTGACGCTCAAAATGACCTACGATGTGAACAAGACCAACAGCGTGGCCGACCAGTGTGTGTTGCCCCATACCGAGATTACCCGTGTGGGCGGTGGAGTGGAGTATTATCCCATCAAGAACAGCCGTGAAGTGCGTCTGCATGCCAATGCCTATTATTCGTGGGGAAAGAACGGCAATGCCAACGGCACAACACAGCCCAAACAGACTATGGTTAATTTGGGTGCCACATGGAAAGTGAAGATCATCTAAATCCATATATATCATGCGAAAACTCAACAGATCAATCATCAGGAATCTTGTCAACCTGGTTCCATCGGGCATCATTTGCCTTGTCCTTGTATTTGCCCTTTTTTCTTATATCGGCTCGATTATGGGTGTGCCACAGATGCTCAACACCATCATGCACACTGCACACGACCTGCTGCTTAACACGGTGTTCTATCTCATGGGCATTTGTGTGATAACAGGTGCCATTGGCAGGTTGTTTGTGGAGTTTGGCGTGGTTAACCTGCTGGAGAAACTGTTGCGGCCGTTGATGCGCCCTGTCTTCAATCTGCCCGGCGTGGCCTCGTTGGGTGCGGTGATGACATTCCTCTCAGACAATCCTGCCATCATCTCGTTGGCCCAAGACCGCCGTTTCAGCAGTTTCTTCAAGAAATACCAGTATATATCGTTGACCAACTTCGGCACCGCTTTCGGCATGGGTCTGCTGGTCATCGTGTTCATGGCCAGTCAGGGCTTTTACATTGAGCCCGTCATCGGCCTCATCGGTTCGGCTTGTGGTTGTGTCGTTTCAACACGGCTGATGCAGCGTTTTGTGCTCAAGCTGCGCCCCTCGTTCCTCACCGAGGATGTGAGCACCGGTGAGCATACTGAGATGGCACAAGAAGACAAGGGCAGCAAGTCGGTGTTCATCCGCACGCTCAACGCCTTGCTCGATGGTGGCCGCACGGGTGTGGATGTTGGCATTGCCATCATCCCCGGTGTGCTCATCATTTCGACGTTGGTGATGATTCTCACTTTCGGACCTTCGGAACAGGGGTACACTGGGGCTGCCTATGAGGGTGTAGAGCTTCTGCCCTGGTTGGCTGCCAAATTAGATGTGGTGTTCCGCTGGTTGTTCGGCTTCAACGATCCCCACCTGTTGGCATTCCCCATCACCGCACTTGGTGCTGTGGGAGCCGCACTCAGTCTGGTGCCCACCTTCATTGCCTCGGGTTGGGCCGATGGCAACGCCATTGCCGTATTCACCGCCATCGGCATGTGCTGGAGCGGATACTTGAGCACCCACACCGCCATGCTCGACTCCTTAGGCTATCGTGAACTCACCACCAAGGCCATTCTGGCTCATACCATAGGGGGTCTGGCTGCGGCCATCACCGCACACCTCATCTATCTGTTATACACGCTGGTTGTATAGGTGGAATATTGAAAGGCAAGCCCTGCAGGGGCAACAGCGTCTGTTCAGAACTCTTGTCTCCTGATGCTTTTGCCCCTGCAGGGCGGGATTTTCCGCCCATATTTATACCCAGGGCGTCGCTATGCTCTGCCCTGGGCTAAGGGTTTAACGGGCATTGCCTTTTCCTTCGGTTCAGCCCGCTCTTTGACACTTGTTAACCACAAGTGGCTCTTGAATTACTTCTTATATCCGCACTTGGGACAAACACCGTTCTCATTGAGCGCAATGCCGCAGAGCGGGCAACGGTCAATCGCCTTGTGGTCGGCAAACTCGGCGGACGCCGCATTCACACCGCTGGTAAATGTCAGTTTGGCAATGTTCAGTTTGTCTTTCAGCAAATCATAGACAATTTTTATCATGCCTTCGACCGTCATGGTTTCCTTGGTGACTACAAGACGGGCATCGGGATAAGCCGTGGCCAGCGATGTCTTGAAAGCCTCACCCTTCATGGTGTTCTGCGGATGACCGTTCTTGAGGCCTTGTTTTTCGTAGACATCAAGGATGGCAGGCAACAGAGGGTCGTCTTCGCGCAACACAAGCGCATGGTCGAAATTCTTCAACACATCCCAAGCCACCTTCTGAATCTCATTGCAAGGGTAAACCATGTTTACACCTTCGTTGACCGAGTCTTCCACCTCGATGGTCAATACTCCGGTGTGACCGTGAAGATACTGGGCCTCACCTTTGAATCCATAGAAACGGTGGGCATACTGCAAATCTAATGTTGTGATACTTCTCATACTTTATTCTCCTTTAAGTTAATGGTTTGTTTGTCGATTTTTTTTGGTGATGCAAAATTACATCTTTTGCTGATAGACTCCAAACAGAATTTTTCAATCTGAGAATAGTTTTTGTCTATTCTTCTTTGATGAGATACTGTGATGTCGTTGTGCATCATCTTCTTTC
>SFEK01000225.1 GCA_004557285.1 Bacteroidales bacterium
GACCAAGACCGCCCTGTTGCAGAACACCATCGCCGCCGAGTTCACCAAGATACACGAATGGGAGAAGAAGTACAACAGTTATCTGAAGACCGCCAGCGGTTATGCTTCTTCCCTCAAAGCCTGTACCTATCTGTATGACGATGGTGTGAAGATATTCATCACCTTGGGCAAGATGCGCAAGGCCATCAGCAATAATCCGCAAGGTATCGTCGCCACCCTCTCGATGAACAACCTGTATATGGAGACCGCCACGGAACTGGTGTCTGTCTTCACCTTGCTGAAGGATGCGGTCGCCAAGGGAGGCACGGAAAACATGCTGACGGGAGCGGAAAGGAGCAAGACGCTGTGGGCATTGAACGACAAACTGAGTGCCTTCAGCAAGAAACTGCATCGGCTCTACCTGTCCATCCGCTATTACACCATGATCGATGTGTGGAACAGCGTGACGGCAGGGATGATAGACCGGAGCAATGGAGAGATAGCGGCTCAGGCATTGGGCAGGTGGCGACGGGCGGCGAACGTGATTGGGGATTAACGACAACAGGGACAACAAGGAACAACGACCCGATGACAAAATCATCGGGAACGGTGGCTAATAAAAAAAGAAGATATGAGAATTGCATTTTTTCTTTCCATAATACTATTGTCATCCTTTGCAGGGGTGCGGGCACAGAATGACCCTGTCCTTGCAGGGATGATCTACTCGTACACGGAAAAGGCGGAGAAGGAACTGAAGAACCAGGAGAAGGTGATGATGCTCATTTCCACAGGGCATATATGGACGAAGGAGGAGGTGGAAGCGACCACCGATCTGCAGCGGGAGTTCAACAACTATCTGGACTCCTTCCGTTCCGTCGTCAGTTATGCCGCACAGATATACGGATTCTATCACGAGGTGGGTCAGTTGGTAGATAATATGGGAGGACTGGTAGCACAGTTGGATGCCCATCCTGCCAACGGACTTGCCGTCGCCCTGTCTGCCAAGCGCAACAAGATATACCGAGAGCTGATCATAAACAGCATCGAGATTGTGAATGACATCCGCACGGTGTGCCTGTCGGCCAACAAGATGACCGAAAAGGAGCGTGTGGAGATTGTGTTTGGCATCCGTCCCAAACTGAAGAAGATGAACAAGCAGTTGAAACGACTGACGAGGGCGGTGAAATACACCACAATGGGCGATGTTTGGATGGAGATAGACGAAGGGGCGAGACCTGCCAAAGCGAACAAGGCCGAGATTGCGGCAGCCGCCAAGAGGCGGTGGAAGCAGGTGGGGAAAAACGTGAAGCCGTAGGAAGATACAGGAACAGAAGCTCGATGACAAAATCATCGAGAACGGTGGCTCTTTATGACGACAACAGAGACAACTGATACAACAATTAGCATAAAAATAAGAGATATGGGATTTTGGAGTACATTATTGAAACACGGTGGACAAGCCGTCGGGGCAACGGGACGCAGTTTGGGTGGTGCAATCGTTCATCCCCAACGGACGCTAACGGGTGCGGGCAAGGCAATGAAGACAGCCGCAGTGGGCAGTGCAGCCGGGTATGTGACGTGGGAGAAACTGACCACGGACAAGAGTGTGGCACGCATCGTGGGTGATGCCGTCATCGGTGAGGGAGCCACGGACACCGTTGCACAGACAGCAGACGGAGTGCGTGAGCTGACGGGTAAGGCCGGAGAGGCTGTGGCTGCGGTGAACAACGCCGCAAGCAATGTGGACAGCCACTTCAGCGGTATCGGCAACTTCTTCAAGAACCTCTTTGGAGGAGGTGGCGGTGACATGATCGGCCACTTCTTCGGGAATATCGGGAGGGGCAATGTGTCGGGAATGAGCATTGTCGGACTGGTGGCTGCCGCCTTCATGGTGTTCGGACGCTTCGGGTGGCTGAGTAAGATTGCAGGTGCGCTATTGGGGGCGTTGATCATCGGGAACAACTCCAAGATGGCGCAAGCGTTGCCTAACGGAGGCGGTAATTCTTCGCATGGGCAGGAAATGGCACAGGCAGAGACGCAGAACAGAGGAATGAAACGATAACCAATATACAGCGATATGAGATATACAGAAGAAATGATACTGAGGTCGGACAGCGGCTACTGTATGCCGTTTGAGGAGCCAACAAAGCAGGATGTGGAGATGTCTTTGGGTTACGGCGAGCAGAAGCATCCTGTGACGGGAGAGGCATTCTTCCATCATGGGATAGACTTCTCGGTGAACCATTACTTGCTGTCGGCGGTGGCGACGGGCACCGTGTCTGCCATCGGGTCGGACGCTACGCACGGCATCTACCAGACGGTGAGGTACGGGAAATACGAGGTGACATACAGGCATCTGTCTAATGTCTTCGCCAACTTCTGCCAGAGCTTGAAGGCCGGTCAGACCATTGCCGTGAGCGGTGACCTGCTGCATGTGGAGGTAATTTTTGACGGAGAGGAAATCAATCCGTTGGAGTTCCTCACCATGCTCTATGGCAATATCAAGGCCATGGAAAACAATGCACGGCTACGAAAAGGGCGCAATGGCATGGAGGGCATGGAGATGGATGGCGCAGAACTGTCCGTTGGCACTGCCTTCGAGAGTGACCGGGC
>SFEK01000226.1 GCA_004557285.1 Bacteroidales bacterium
CACTAATATGCTAAAAACAAATTCGCAAGCGAGTTAAAAACAAAACAACAATCTAAAATAACATGACATCATTACAGAAAACAAAAATGACCAACTGGCGTTGGGTGATGTGCGCAATGCTCTTTTTTGCCACCACTGTCAACTATATGGACCGACAGGTTCTCTCGTTGACATGGAAGGACTTTATTGCGCCTGAGTTCCACTGGGACGACGAAATCTATGGCAATATCACTGCCGTGTTCTCAATCTTCTATGCCGTTGCAAACCTCTTTGCCGGCAAGTTCGTAGACTGGATGGGTACCAAGAAAGGATACCTCTGGGCCATCGTGGTATGGTCGCTGGGTGCTGTGCTCCATGCCTTCTGCGGAATGTTTACCGAAGGATGGTTGGGCCATGGCTTCGAATGCAAGGCTGATCTCATACAGGCCACAGGCGATGTGGCAGTGACCATAGCCACAGTGAGCATGTGGGCATTCCTTGTATGCCGTTGCGTGCTGGCACTCGGTGAGGCCGGCAACTTCCCCGCTGCAATCAAGGTGACAGCCGAATATTTCCCAAAGAAAGACCGTGCTTTCGCCACTTCAATATTCAATTCGGGTGCATCCGTAGGTGCCCTGGCCGCTCCTGCCTCCATTCCATTGTTGGCACGCGCCATGGGTTGGGAGATGGCATTCGTGATTATCGGTGCCCTTGGATTCATTTGGGCTGGCATCTGGATCTTCGTGTATGACAAACCCCAAGACAGCAAATTCGTAAATGAGGCAGAACTCAACTATGTTAACCAGGACGACGAGACAGAGGCCAAAGAGGCTACTCCTGCCGCTGACGATGAGCGTCAGATGGGATATATGGAGGCATTTAGCCATCGCCAGACATGGGCATTCATCTTCGGTAAGTTCATGACCGATGGTGTTTGGTGGTTCTTCCTCTTTTGGGCACCAGCATATTTCTCTGACCAGTTTGGATATAAGTCAGACTCAGGCATGGGCATAGCTCTTATCTTCACTCTTTATGCCATAGTGACGGTGCTATCGATGTTTGGTGGTTATCTGCCCAAACTCTTTGTAGAGAAGCGCAACATGAACCCATATCAGGGTCGTATGCGTGCCATGCTTATCTTTGCCTTCTTCCCAATCCTTGCCCTGTTTGCCCAGCCATTGGGAGCCTATAGTGCATGGTGGCCATGCATAATCATCGGCATTACGGGAGCGGCACACCAAGCATGGTCGGCCAATATCTTCTCAACGGTAGGTGACATGTTCCCCAAATCAGCTATTGCCACCATCACGGGCATTGGTTCTATGGCAGGAGGTGTCGGTTCGTTCCTCATCAACAAGGGTTCGGGCACGCTCTTCACTTATGCCGAGCATCAGGGTGCAGCCTTCCAGTTCCTCGGATTTGAAGGTAAGCCAGCAGGATATATGATTATCTTCTGTGTTTGTGCCGTGGCATACCTCGTAGGCTGGACAGTGATGAAGACTCTTGTGCCAAAGTATAAACCAATAGTAATGAAATAATTACTTGATTAGATATAACTATTAATCAGGTTAGTTATAAATGATTTAGGGTGTGTCAAAATAGTTTTGACACACCCTAAATCATTTTGGTATCACCTTTGCCTCAAAAGCATCCTCCTATATGAAACCCTGATGTCGAAGGGCTTCCATGAGTCCTGCCGACATGGCCTCATTGTCTTTCTTCGTATATCTAAGATCTGTGAATACCTGTGCAAGGGTTTCCTTGTTGTTGATCTCCACGAAATGTCGATTCTCCTCGAGTGCTTCCTTCTCAGCATACAGACGATCAATGTCTGCGCTGCTATAGTCGTGATAATGCTCATTGTGGATGATGGCCTCCAGTGGCAGACGATCGGTGAGGGCAGGGCACTCGTCAGGCCACCCAATAGTTAGCGTTGCCACAGGCATTACGAGTTTTGGTAGTTGCAGTGTGTCGATAATCAGTTGCGGCATGTAAACGGTGGTGCCGAGGAAACAGAGTCCCAATCCCTCCTCTTCAGCTAAGCATGAGAATGTCTGCGTAAAGAGCAGTGCGTCGGTGGCGGCATTTATAAACGACAGCAGGTTATCATATCCTGGTGTGGCATTGCGCTCTTCGCACCAACGTGTGGTACGGCGGAAGTCTGCGCAGATGGTGAGCACCACAGGAGCCTGAGTCACCATGGGCTGATTGAAATGCGCTGGTGCCAATTTGGCCTTGGCATCGGCATCACGAGTGATGACCACGCTATACAACTGAAGATTGCCCATTGTTTGGGTGCGCATGGCCTTGGCCAATAGGGTGTGAAGCAACTCTTCGCTTACATCCTTGCTACTATATTTGCGGATTGTTCGCCTTGTTTCAATGTTGTTCATAACTATCTTGATTCAATGTTGTTCAATATACCTGCATATTACTATTCAAGTGCAAATATACTATTAAAACTCCGATTTTAGTTAATGATAATTAAATGATTAACGTAATTTATTGTTGCTCAAGCAATTTTAGTTATTTTTGCATAATCAATGGTTTATTGTTAATTGTTGGTTATTTTTGTAATTGCACTGAATGAAGATAAAAGTAAAGGGATATAT
>SFEK01000048.1 GCA_004557285.1 Bacteroidales bacterium
CCCGACAACGACTATTGGGTAAGGTTCAACTGTCCCGAATTCACCTCGTTGTGCCCCATCACCGGACAACCCGACTTTGCAGAGATACGCATCAGTTATATTCCTGCCGAGCGCATGGTGGAAAGCAAGAGCCTTAAACTCTATTTGTTCAGTTTTCGCAATCATGGCGATTTCCACGAAGATTGTGTGAACATCATCATGAAAGACCTGATCAAACTGATGCAACCCAAGTATATTGAGGTGACAGGCCTCTTTACTCCGCGTGGCGGCATCAGCATCTATCCTTATGCCAATTATGGTCGGCCGGGCACTAAATACGAACAGTTGGCAGCCCACCGTTTTGCCAACCATGATCAATAAGGTGGGTTCTATTCATTGGCTTTGGTCAAATATCATGCAAACGAGATAAGACCCGCAATTGTAGAACTTACGGTGGAAATGAATAGAACCCACCATATAAACAGGAGGAGGGGGCAACCCCTCCTTTCCTTGTAGAGCTATTTGCGGTAGTAGCTTCTGATACCGTCTTTGAATTTCAGCTGCAGACTGTCTTTCATCATGAAGATAAACTCAGCCGTGTCACGGGCTGTGATGTTGACTTTGTCCTTCTGCTTGCTGAGGGGGTTGCGGGCCACAAGCAGCAGTTTGCCGTTGTTGATATACCATTCGGAGTAAAACTTCACTTCGGGATAAACTACGGGGTCTTTCTTCATGTCGTTGCGCTTGAAATGACTGCCAATAGGTTCTGCCAGATGGCTACGTTTCAAGGCAAAGCCCTGTTCGCGGGGCACCATGAGCTTGTTGAACATCGAGTCGGCGGCCTCGGTGTCAAACTGTTTTTCGGTGAGAGCCGAATATTCCTTGTTGCGTTCAGGCATCGCCATATAAACCCATCGGCCTTTCAGCTGGTCGAGGTCAATCACCATGTCGGCCTTCTTCTTGTCGTTGGCATTGAGCACCACGCCCACCCAGTCGCCGGTTTCGGGGTGTCCGATGACCTTCTTGTTTCTCACCGCTTCGATGATGTCGAAAGTCACAGGGTCGCCGCCATTGAACGAAAGGAATACCAGCACCGAGTCGGTGCATCCTTCGCAGGCAAGACCGTAGAGCGTCGAGTCGCCCACATTCTCGTTGGTTGTGTCTGTTTGTTTTTCCTCTGCCTTGTTCTTGTTGCCGCATGATGCAGTCAACAGACAAACGGCAGCCGCGAGATAAAATAAATATCTGTTCATAATCATATGGATGTGTTAGCAGTTCTATTTGTCAGACCAATTTCGGTCAGCGCTTCTTTCTTCTTTTGCAAAGGTAATCATTATTTGCGATATTCTTCATCCTGATGAAGGAAAAATGGATGTTTGACACGGCAACAAAGTACAAAGAAATAAAAAAGCGAAGAAAAATTCGATTTTTATTTTGTGTTAAGGAAAAAATGGCTACTTTTGCAACCAATGATATTTGTGTGTTATATTGAATCGTATTATGAATTCACATTAAAAAAATAAAGACATGAAAAAGAAGATTCATTTTAGTCTCGTATATCGAGACATGTGGCAGTCTTCAGGTAAGTTCCAGCCACGCAAGGACCAGTTGGAGCGTGTTGCTCCGGCCATCATCGACATGGGTTGTTTCTCGCGTGTGGAAACCAATGGCGGCGCATTCGAACAGGTTAACCTGCTGGCAGGCGAAAACCCCAACGATGCAGTGAGGGCATTCTGCAAGCCCTTCAATGAGGTGGGCATCAAGACCCACATGCTCGACAGAGGTCTGAATGCGTTGCGTATGTATCCAGTGCCCGATGATGTGCGCCAGTTGCAGTACAAGGTGAAGCACGCACAGGGTGTGGATATCCCCCGTATCTTCTGCGGACTCAACGATGTGCGCAACATTATCCCGAGTATCAAGTGGGCGCTTGAGGCAGGAATGACACCTCAGGCTACACTCTGTATCACCACTTCGCCGGTGCATACCGTAAAATACTATAGCGACATTGCCGACCAGCTGATTGAGGCTGGTGCCCAGGAAATCTGCCTCAAAGACATGGCAGGTATCGGACAGCCCGCCATGCTCGGACAGCTGACCAAGGCCATCAAGACCAAGCACCCCGACATCATCATACAGTATCACGGACATTCTGGTCCGGGTCTCTCCATGGCCTCTATCCTTGAGGTGTGCAACAATGGAGCTGATGTGATTGACACCGCCATCGAGCCATTGTCATGGGGCAAGGTGCATCCCGACATCATTTCTGTGCAGAGCATGTTGAAGAACGAAGGCTTCGAGGTGGCCGAAATCAACATGAACGCCTATATGCAGGCCCGCACACTGACACAGGAGTTTATCGACGACTGGTTGGGCTATTTCATCAATCCGGGCAACAAGCACATGAGTTCGCTGTTGCTGGGTTGCGGATTGCCAGGCGGAATGATGGGCAGCATGATGGCCGACCTTGCCGGCATCCACCGCTCTATCAACTCTACACTGCGTGCCAAGGGGCTGCCTGAATATACCACCGACGAGATGCTCGTGAAACTCTTCGACGAGGTGGCCTATGTATGGCCTCGCGTGGGTTATCCTCCATTGGTCACTCCATTCTCACAGTATGTGAAGAACATCGCCTTGATGAACCTGTTGACCATGGCTCAGGGCAAGGGTCGCTTCGTGATGATGGACGACTCGATGTGGGGCATGATTCTCGGCAAGAGCGGCAAGATACCCGGCACCATCGACCAGCAGCTCATCGACCTTGCAGCCAAGCAGGGACGCGAATTTACCACAGCCGACCCACATACACTTATCCCCAATGCCCTCGACGGATTCAGAAAAGAGATGGCAGAGAACGGATGGGATGTTGGTCAGGACGAAGAAGAGCTCTACGAACTGGCCATGCACCCCGAGCAGTATCGTGACTACAAGAACGGTATGGCCAAGAAGCGTTTCCTTGCCGACCTGCAGAAGGCCAAGGATGCCAAGATGGGCAGCAAGATGTCTGTCGAAGAACTCACCGCATTCAAGCATGCCAAGGCCGATGCCATTGTGGCTCCAGTCAAAGGACAGGTGTTCTACGAGTTTGGTGGAGCAAGCGAGTGCGAACCCTGCATTGAACCGTTCATCGGACAGCACTACAACGAGGGCCAGACCTTGTGCTACATCCACACCACATGGGGCGAATTTGTTCCTGTTCCTGCATGCCTCGGCGGCAAATTGGTGGAAATCAACGCCAAGCAAGGCTCGCGCGTCAACCGTGGCGACAAGATTGGATACATAGAGAGAGACCATTGAAGCAACCATTCCAGGCATGTCGAGACGTGCCAATGGGCTTCAACATAATACAACAACCGTACAGGTGGAAACATTCTGCCTGTACGGTTTGACATTTTCCCATAACTACGGGCTGGAGGCCCAAAAACAACAAGCAATGACAACAACCGTCGATACCATTATCCGGAAGTATTATGCCTCAAATCCTGCCTTGATGAACATCCTGGTGAGGCATAGCGAGGCTGTGGCCCAAAAGGCGTTAAGCATAGCCAAAGCCCATCCCGAACTGGAGGCCGACCTTACGTTTCTTGAAGAGGCAGCCATGTTGCACGATATAGGCATCGTGAAGACCGATGCCCCAGGCATTGAGTGTTACGGCACCGAGCCATACATCTGTCATGGCATTCTGGGAGCTGCCATGCTCAGGGACGAAGGACTGCCGCGCCATGCCAGGGTGTGTGAGCGACATACAGGAGCAGGACTGTTGTGTGAAGACATCGTCGGCCAAAACCTGCCCTTGCCCCATCACGACTTTTTGCCCGAGACCATTGAAGAACAGATGGTGTGCTATGCTGACAAATTTTTCTCGAAGACCAAGCTCGACCGTGAGAAAACCCTGCAGCAGGCAGAACGCAGCGTGGCCAAGCATGGCGAAAAGGGGCTCTTGCGCTTCCGCCAGTGGGAGCAGATGTTTGAATAGCGACACTGGTTTTCGTTAAAATATCATAGAAAAATCAGATTTTGATGTGCTATTAGGTATAAATTAAGTAATTTTGCACCCTGCATGTCAATGAGAACGAAAACCATCATAGCAATCTTGCTGTCTGCCGTCATGTTTGTGATGGCAGATGTGCACTTGCCGTTGCCTTTTGGCAACAGTAGGGGAGAGGTGACGCACGACTCGCTGTCGGCAGCTGCCGACAGTGTGCGCAGGCCTGTGCAGCCCGACACCACGATGATGGATTCGCTGCAGAAAGCCATTTACAAATACAACAAACAGGTTGACGACTCGATACATGCCGACAGCATCAACCGACAGAAATCCAACGGACTCAATGCTCCTGTTGAATTTGCCTCCGACGACTCACTCGTGTACATTGCACCCACCAAGCAGGTGCGCCTGTATGGCAACGCCAAGGTGAAATATGAGAACATGAACCTGGAGAGCGACAAGGTGCGCATGGCCCTCGACAGCAGTCTGGTGCACGCCACGGGTTCTGCCGACACCACGGGCAAACTGACGGGAAGTCCGGTGTTTACCATGGGCAGCGACAAATACGAGAGCGACACCATGTCGTTCAATTTCAAGACCAAGAGGGGATTTATCAACAATGTATATACCGAGCAGGAAGACGGCTTCCTCTCCAGCCAGCACTCCAAGCGCGACTCTTCGGGCGTGTTGTATCTCGAGCACGGACGCTACACCACCTGTGATGCCCCACACCCCGATTTCTATATTGCCCTTTCGCGTGCCAAGGTGCGTCCGGGCAAGGATGTGGTTTTTGGACCCGCCTATCTGGTAGTGGCCGATGTGCCGTTGCCTCTGGCCATACCCTATGGCTTCTTTCCCTTCACCAAGAGCTATTCCAGCGGTTTCATCATGCCCAGTTATGGCGACGAGAGTGCCCGCGGTTTCTACCTGCGCGATGGTGGCTATTATTTTGCCATCAACGACAAGTGGGACCTGAAATTGTTGGGCGAAATCTATACCAAAGGCTCCTGGGGCCTCTCTGCTGCAAGCAACTACCGCAAGCGATACCGCTATAACGGCAGTTTCTTCTTCAGTTACCAGAACACCAAGAACGGCGACAAGGGCATGCCCGACTATTCCGAGCAGACCAGTTTCAAGATACAATGGAGCCACAGGCAAGACTCCAAGGCCAATCCCTTCAGCAGTCTGTCGGCAAGTGTCAACTTTGCCACCACCAGCTATGAGCGCGACAATCTCAACAGCATGTACAATCCGCAGAGTTATACCCAGAGCCTGCGCACCTCAAGCGTAAGCTGGACTACCAACTTCTCCAGTCTGGGCATGACCCTCAGCGGTACCACCAACCTCAGCCAGAACATGCGCGACTCAACCATCAGTCTGCAGCTGCCCGACCTTAACGTTTCCGTAAGCCGTTTCTATCCCTTCAAACGCAAGAAAATGGCAGGCAAGGAGCGATGGTATGAGAAAATCTCCATGAGCTATACGGGACATCTGAGCAATTCTATCAACACCAAGGAGGATTTGCTGTTCAAATCCAACCTCATCAAGGATTGGAGCAACGGCATGCAGCACAACATTCCCATCAATGCCAACTTCACGGTGCTGAAATACATCAATGTGAACCCATCGTTCAACTTCACCGACAGGATGTACACCAACAAAGTGATGAAATCGTGGGACGAAGCCACACAGACTGAGGTGGCAGACACCACCTACGGCTTCTATAATGTGTACAACTGGTCGATGAGCCTGAGCGCATCCACAAAGGTCTATGGTTTCTGGCTGCCCTCGCGCAAAATCTTCGGCGACAAGATACAAGCCATCCGCCATGTGCTCACCCCACAGGTGTCGTTCAGCTATGCACCCGACTTCGGTGCCAGCAGATACGGCTATTATGTCACCTATCAGAAAACCGATGCCGACGGCAATGTCAGCCTGCAGGAATATTCGCCCTATACGGGAAGCCTGTTTGGAGTGCCAGGCAAGGGCAAGACAGGCAACATCAGTTTCGACCTGTCCAACAACATTGAGATGAAGGTGAAGAGCGACAAAGACTCCACAGGTTTCAGGAAAATCAGCATCATCGACGAACTTGGACTGAGCATGGGCTACAACATGGCGGCCAAGGAAAGGCCGTGGAGCGACTTGAGCATGCGCATTCGCTTGAAGTGGTGGAAGAACTATACATTCAACATGACGGCGGTGTTTGCCACCTATGCTTACGAGCTGTCGGAAAACGGCACACCGTATGTGGGAACGCACACCGAGTATAGCCGTGGCCGCTTCGGTCGTTTTCAAGGCATGTCGCAGAACTTCTCGTTCACCCTCACCCCTGAGAAACTCAAGAAACTCTTCAGTGGAGGCGATAAAGATGACGACGATGACGATTATCGGGACAACGACGACACCGGAGTGGAAACCAATATTGACGACGACATGATCAATGCACAGCGTGGAGCACGCAAGCAAAGTGCAGGCAAGGCCGAGACCGATGAAGACGGCTACATGAAATTCTCCATGCCATGGTCGCTCACCGTGGGATATGGTGTGACCATGCGTGAGAATACAGCCGGAAAATTCAATACCGAGTCCATGCGTTATCCCTATAAGTTCACACAGACCCTCAACTTCAGCGGCAATGTGCGTCTGAGCGATGGTTGGAACATCAGTTTCTCTTCGGGCTACGACTTTGAGGAGCACGACATCTCCATGACCACCGCCTCATTGCAGCGCGACCTGCACTGTTTCAACATGAGCTGTTCTGTGGTGCTGGCTCCCTATACCTCCTATAATTTCTCTTTCAGGTGCAATGCCGCCACGCTCACCGATGCGTTGAAGTATGACAAGCGCAGCGGTTACAGCAATGCCGTGCAGTGGTATTGACATTCCATCAAACACCCCGTTCAGCTACAGCTGTTGAACAATCGTCTCGATGTCATCCTTTTCGCCCACTATCCAGATGATGTCGCCGCCGTTCAGCCGATGAGTCGGCGTGACAGGCGACAGACTCTCCAGTCCTTTCTCCAGTCCTACCACCATGCAGTTGTACCGGTTGCGGATGCCGCTTTCAGCTATGGTCTTGCCGGCAAACACACTCTTGTGGCCAATGACAATCTGCTGCAGCTTCATCTCCCGTTTTTCAATCTCCGGGTCTTCTACAAACAGTTCATGATTCATGGCATAGCTGAAGGCCGTCAACTGGCTGTCGTCGCCAATGGCCTGAATATTGTCACCAGGGAAGATGACAGACTCGCCATCGGGGATGTTGATGCGCTGCACGCCACGCAGAATGCTGCTGACATGCACCCCGAAACGGTTGCGGAATTGCAGGTCACGGAGCTTCTTTCCTGCCCAGACAGAGTCTTCAGGAACGATGAAGTCGGCAATGTGGATGTCCCTGTCAAGCAACTTGCCCTCATAGAGCGGACGCTTGTGCCCCTTGATTTGCGCCTCGATTTCTCTCGACCGCAGGTTCTGGATAAACATGCGCTCAATCTTGATGCTATGCTTCTTGATCGACCTCGACACAACCATCAGCGCCACAGCCACCAGTGCCATGCTGATCATCAGTGCATTGGTGAAACGGGTGAGGTAGTTGCAGATGTAGAACACGAATGATGCAGCCAACAGCAGTCGCACCACCACGGTGAGCAACAGCAGCACCTTGTTGTAAGGTTTCTCTGCCCACAAGGCCTTCCACTCTTCGCTATGGTTCTTTTTCATCACGATGGCACGCAGGAACGGAGAAATCATCAGCAGCGTGAGTCCGCCACACACCGCATTGGCCCACCAATGGGGAAGAATACTGCGGACAAACGGCAGGAAGAAGGCGAACATCAGGGTGATGGCCGCCACCGACAGTGCACTGTATATGGCCGTGATGCGCACAAGCTGCATGAGCAACGGTTTCCAATATCCCTTCCGTTCGGTGTTTTGCTTGTTCACGGTGATATTGTTCAAGGCCTCAATCCATGCGGCCGGCAGATGGCGTTCCAGCATCTTGTAGCAAGGAGTGGCCATGCGTATCATATAAGGAGTGAGGAACGTGGTGATGACAGACACCGCCACCACGACAGGATAGATAAACTGGCTGATGACACCCAGCGACAGCCCCAGCGAGGCAATGATAAATGAAAACTCGCCAATCTGCGCCATGGAGAAACCGCATTGCATGGCAGATTTGAGCGACTGTCCGCTGACAAGAAAACTTAAACTGCCCAGCACCACCTGTCCCAGCAGGATCACCATCACCAATGCAGCGATGGGGAGAGCATGTTTCACCAGTATGGCAGGGTCAACCAACATGCCCACCGACACAAAGAATATGGCACCAAAGAGGTTTTTTACAGGTTCCACCAGTTTGATGATACGTTCGGCCTCAATGGTTTCAGCAAGAATAGAGCCCATGACAAAGGCACCGAAGGCACTGCTGAAACCCACCTGGGTGGAAAGCACGGCCATGGCACAGCACAGGCCCAAGGCCACGATGAGCAGCGTCTCGTTGTTGATCAACTTGCGCGAGGTGCGCAGCAGCAGCGGAATCAGCGAAATGCCCACCACAAACCACACCACGAGGAAGAAACCAATCTTCATCACGCTGCCCAGCATCTGTTCGCCGTCGGGATTGTTGCCCATGGCAATGGTCGAGAGCATCACCATCATGACAATGGCAAGGATATCTTCCAGGATGAGCACGCCCATCACGATGCCAGCAAAGCGTTGCTGCCGCAGGCCGAGGTCGTCGAACGCCTTGTAGATAATGGTGGTGGAACTCATGGCCAGCATGCCCCCTAAGAAAATGCAGTCCATGCGCGACCAGCCGAACGCATGTCCCGTGACGATGCCGATAAACATCATGCTGAACACGATGCAGCAGGTGGCGATGACGGGCGACACCCCCATCTTGATGATTTTCTTGAAAGAGAAATCAAGGCCAAGCGAGAAAAGCAGAAACATCACCCCGATGTCTCCCCACATACGGATGTTGGCCCTGTCAACCACCGACATGATGTAGGGCATGTGAGGGCTGACTAAAAAGCCGGCCACCACATACCCTAACACCAAAGGTTGTTTGAGCTTCTTGAACACGATAGTCACTATTCCTGCAACAACAAGAATCAAGGCAAGGTCGTTGACCAGATGCGGAAGCTCGTTCATAATCAATGTCTTTAATCGTTATATTCTGCAGTGATTTCGCAAATCTTGATGATCACCTGCATGGCCTTCTCCATCACCTGGATGGAAACAAACTCATGAGGCCCGTGGAAATTCACGCCACCAGCAAAGATGTTGGGGCAGGGCAGACCTTTGAACGAGAGTTGTGCGCCGTCGGTGCCGCCGCGTATAGGCTCAACCTTTGGAGGCACGCCGTTTTCCTGCATGGCCTTCAGCACAATGTCGATGACATGCATGTTGGGGTCGATTTTCTCCTTCATGTTGTAGTATTGGTCTTTCACCTCGGCGGTGACGGTGCCTTCGCCATATTTCTTGTTCATCTGGTTCACGCAGTCCTGTATGAACAGTTTGCGCTTCTCGAACTTCTCGCGGTCGTGGTCACGGATGATATAGGCTAATTTGGCATTTTCGATGCCACCCTCCATGTTCAGCAGGTGGAAGAAACCCTCGTAGCCCTCGGTGGTTTCAGGTGTCTCGTCGGCAGGCAGCATGCCTACAAATTCCGTGGCCAGCAGGTTGGCGTTCACCATCTTGCCCTTGGCATATCCGGGATGCACGCTCACCCCCTTGAAACTGATTTTGGCAGCTGCTGCATTGAAGTTTTCAAATTCCAGGTCGCCCAAGTCGCTGCCGTCGATGGTATAGGCCCATTGGCAGCCAAACTTCTCCACGTCAAAGTGGTGTGCACCCATGCCGATTTCCTCGTCGGGGTTGAATCCCATGCGGATGTTTCCATGCTTTATTTCGTCGTGGTCGCGCAGCCAGCACATGGCCTGTACGATTTCGGCAATGCCCGCCTTGTCGTCAGCACCCAGCAGGGTGTGCCCGTCGGTCACGATCAGGTCTTCGCCCTTGTGAGCGAGCAGTTCTGGAAATTTCTTGGTCGAAGACACGATACCCTCAGAAAGCACGATGTCGTTGCCGTCATAGTTTCTGATGATGCGTGGTTTCACGTTGGCGCCGCTGCAGTCGGGCGACGTGTCATAGTGGCTGATGAAACCGATGGTGGGCACCTCTTTCTTGATGTTCGATTTCAGCGTGGCATACACATATCCCATCTCGTCCATCTCCACATCGTCAAAGCCCTCTTCTTTGAGCTCGTCTCTCAGCGCTTTGGCAAATACAAGTTGTTTGGCGGTACTTGGCACACTGTCGCTGTCCTCAGCCGATTGTGTGTCAAAACTCACATACTTCAAAAATCTTTCAATAATGTCCATGATGTTTATTTCAGTATTTAAATTCAGGTTCAGTTGCACTGACATATTTCGACCACAAAATTAGGCATAATTTTTGAAAACGCCAAGCATTGTGCCAATTATATCATTATTATCCGCCCCATACCACATGTCAGCCATGGTGCACATCCACTGTTGCCTATGCTATGCAGCCATATAAGGAGAAGCGATGGTTGTCTATATGAAACACTTCATTTACAGCATGTCAAGCAATGCGATGTTGTAGGATTTGTTTTCACAAAGCATCTTGAGGAATTCCTTTGTACTGCTCTTGATATAACTGTCTTTGAGGATGTGGAACGAACCTTCCATCTGCGTGTTTGGATGATCGAGGGCGATGACCTTGATGCCTGGAATATGACTTACGGCAGCCTGACTGATTACGGTGATAAGAAACTTCGACGACCTGACAAGGTCGATGATGACATTCACCTCATTGATTTCCAACCTTACGTTGAACTGACTTTCCGAACCTCTTGTCAGCAGATCGAATGCGTTGCGTGCCTGAAGTCCTTTGGCTGGCATGACAAAGGGAAACCGCTTGAGGTCAGCACACTTCACCCTTTCGGCGCCAGCGAGCGGATGATGCTCAGAGACCACTACGGCCAACTGATTGTCAAACAAGATGTGCGACTCTATTTCAGGGCTCACGCTTGTGGGTTTATAACTCAATGCCACATCAAGTTCACGATCTTTCACCATGCGCATCAAGGTCTCCATGTCATGACAATGAATGTTGAGTTTGATGTCGGGATATTCTTTCATAAACAGCAACACCGTATCTTTGAGCAGCGGAATGAACGAGAAGGTGGAGCCGATGTTCAGGCAACCAGCCTTCAACCCCCTTATGTCGTTCATCCTGTCAATACACATATCCGCAGCATGAAGCGTGTGTCTGGCCTCAGGAAGGAAAGCCTCTCCAACGTCTGTCAGACGCACGCGATGCGAAGAACGCTCAAAAAGCATTACCCCCAACTCGTTTTCCAACTGCTTGATTTGCTGCGACAGCGTGCTTTGCGTGATGTTGAGCAATCTCGAAGCCTCACTGAAACTATTCGTCTCAGCCACGTTTACAAAATATTTCAGTTGCCTTAATTCCATTCTAATTGTATCATTGATAAAACCGCCGCAAAAGTATGATAAAAAATTCAAACAGACAACGGTCTGCTATTATTATTGTCGATAATATTATCGATGATGATTATTAATATCTATAGATGGCCGTTATCGAAACAATCAATAGACAAATCTTCCTGCTGAACAATATGAGCAGTAATTTTGCACCCTGAAAAAAACATTTAAATATAGAAATTATGGAATACATTATCGACGAAACTGCGGCAAGCCAATGGGTATGGCTTGTGTGGGCACTTGCCTTAGGAACCGTGCTGCTCAAGCCGGCAATCAAAATCCTGTATAAGGCTTGGAAAATAAACAAGCGATGGCACATCATTTCGTATGGAGACAACAGCATATATGACTATGATGACGAATATGACGACTGAACAAAAATCCTTGCCTGCCGATGAGCATACAAGGCTCAAGCATATATGCCGCTTCATAGAAGGATATGCCACCGCCATGCTGTCTGCAGGAGCCACCACTTCACGCATAGAGCATTGTGTGGAACGCATATCCCGACGCTATGGCGTAATCTCCGACCTGTCGCTACTCCCATCCCGCATACTGCTGACGGTATGGGATACAAATCACAGCCACAATTACAGTCTTGTGGGGCACACCCATAAAAATGGTATAAACCTGCAGACCGTCACGTCGTTGAGCCGCTTGTCGTTTCTTGACATTCCCCTTGAGACGGCGTGTGAGCAGTTGAAAACCATCATCTCGACACCGCGCATGAACAAATGGACGGTCATTCTGCTGACGGCATTGGCCAATCTCTCCTTTTGCCGCCTGTTTGATGGCGACTGGTATGCTATGGGAGTGGTGTTTGCCGCCACTGTCATCGGCAATGTATATAAGAACTATATGGTTGAAAAGCATTGGGACATCAGGTTCACAACCATCGTGGCCGCCTATATATCTGCCATTGTCGGTTCGTCGTGCTTCATCTTTGGATTTGGAAGCACCCCACAGACGGCCCTGGGAACATCTGTGTTGTGGCTCGTGCCGGGAATCCGGTTCATCAATGCCATCTGCGACATGACAAACGGCCACTATGTCGTCTCACAAAGCAGGATGACAGATGCGGTCATCACCACCATCTGTCTTTCTTCAGGACTTTGTCTTGCATTACTCACGTTAAACATACAATGGAAATAATCACGCTATTCACCGACGGCCTCTTTGCCAGTATGGCGGCAATAGGTTTTGGGAGCATCAACAACACCCCGCGCAGATTGCTTCCCTGGTGCGGATTCATCGCAGCCATAGGACATGCCACCCGTTTTGCCCTGATGCACTCTTCCTTTCGTCTTGACATCATCCTTGCCGGATTTGTGGGAAGCATCTTCATCGGCATCACATCCTCGTTTGCCTCGCGCCGGCATGGCTGCCCATTCGAGGTTTTGGCATTTCCCGCCCTGTTGCCGATGATACCTGGAATGTACGCCTACGGCACCATCCAGGCACTCATCAGCTATCTGCAATTACATGCTGCCGGCGCACCGTCAGCACATTATCTCGATGTCTTGGCCTACAATGCCATCATGACGATGCTCATCATCCTCTTTTTGGCTGTAGGAGCCCTTGTCGGGATATTTTTAACTCGAATCACCCGCACCACCAGCTGACATTCTGCATGCGTCTTCACCCCTCTTTGGCCGGGTCACCCCACTGCCAACATGAGTGCTGCGCATCCGCTGTTGCCTTCTGTGTCTTCATGTTCTGCCATTCGCATGTAGATCTGGGCATGTTTTCGGACATTCATGGCTTTTGTCTGCAACCGTACAAATCAAACCACTTCCACCGTTCTTTTTGTGTTGCGGTTGATGCCTGCTATAGTCGCAAAATGCTGCACTGCAAAGCAGCGCAAAGCTATCGTTTTTCCTACCCCCTGTCAGCGCCTTTCAGGCAATCCCTCTCCTGTTTTAAGGGTTCAACATGTCGTGAAAATGGGGGGAACATAGACGAACAATAGACGAACAATA
>SFEK01000227.1 GCA_004557285.1 Bacteroidales bacterium
TTGAAGAATTTGATGATGTTCAGAACGTATATACCAATATGAAACCCGTTGAATGATATGACCACAGCTTCCGGAAAACCCGGAAGCTGTTTGTTTTTTACTGATAATCCTTTGGCGTGATGGTGTGGCTATACAACACCTTGCCCTTGTTCTTGGTAGAGTGATAAGTGTAGGAGAAGGAAAAACCGTTTTCCTTGTATTTCCTGATGTTTGTCGCCTCCTTCACACTCTTCACCAAATTGGCAGTCAACTGCTCCTCGTTGGCCACGTCCTTGTCAATGTCTCCCGTGAGCGAATAATAATAATGGATGGTGCGTGTGGAACGGTCGAATGTCATGCTGTCGTTCACCACACCCTCAGCCACTTTCATGGGGCAGTTCTTTCTGGTGTATTCCTTGGCTTCTCGTTCAGCCTTGTCTTCAAGACTTTCGTGGCATGAAGCCAATGCCAACGAAACCAACGACATGATAAATATTCTTTTCATCGTAAACTTGTTTCCTTTTTGGTTATCAGCGACAAAATTACGCATATTATTCGATTAAACGCTTGTTTCATAGCGAATTTTTTTGTTGCATCCACTAAAAATGCCTAATTCATTAGGTAAAGCGAGCAATTTTTTGTAAATTTGCGGTCTAAAAAGGTAAATTGAATGAATAACATAAGAAATTTCTGCATCATTGCACATATCGACCATGGTAAATCTACCTTGGCCGACCGTCTGTTGGAACACACCCAAACCATCCAGGTGACTGAGGGGCAAATGCTTGACGACATGGATTTGGAGCGTGAGCGTGGCATCACCATCAAGAGCCATGCCATACAGATGGAATATTTGCATGACGGTAACAAATATATTCTCAATCTCATTGATACGCCCGGACATGTGGACTTCTCCTACGAAGTGTCACGAAGCATTGCGGCCTGCGAGGGCGCGTTGCTTGTGGTGGATGCCACACAGGGCGTGCAGGCACAGACCATCAGCAATCTTTATATGGCACTTGAACACGACTTGGAGATTATCCCCGTCATCAACAAAATAGACATGCCTTCGGCCATGCCCGACGAGGTGGAAGATGAAATTGTGGAACTGCTGGGATGCGATCGCAAGGAAATCATCCGTGCATCGGGCAAAACAGGTGAAGGCATCGAGGATGTGCTCAATGCCGTGGTCGATAGGGTGCCACACCCGACAGGTGATGTCGAAGCTCCGCTTCAGGCGTTGATATTCGACTCGGTGTTCAACTCTTTCCGCGGCATCATCGCCTATTTCAAAATAGAAAACGGTACTATCAAAAAGGGTGACAAGGTCAAGTTCTTCAATACCGGAATGGAATATACCGCCGACGAGGTGGGCGTGCTCAAAATGGACATGATACCGCGTGCCTCACTCTCTACAGGTGATGTGGGTTATATCATCAGCGGCATCAAAGACAGCAAGGAGGTGAAGGTGGGAGATACCATTACCCATGTGGCCAAGCCTTGCACGAAGGCCATCGAGGGCTTTCAGGAGGTAAAACCCATGGTGTTTGCCGGTGTATATCCCATCGACCCGTCGGATTATGAAAACCTGAGGGCTTCGCTCGAAAAGTTGCAGCTCAACGATGCATCTCTGACATTTGCGCCGGAATCTTCCATCGCATTGGGCTTTGGCTTCAGATGCGGATTCCTGGGTTTGCTCCACATGGAGATTGTGCAGGAACGACTCGACCGTGAGTTCAACATGGATGTGATTACCACCGTGCCCAACGTATCGTATATGGTTTACGACAAGCAGGGCAACGCCAAGGAAGTGCACAATCCATCGGGGTTGCCTGAAGTGACCATGATTGACCATATCGAGGAGCCCTACATCAAGGCATCTATCATCACGGGCACCACGTTCATCGGACCTATCATGAAGCTGTGTCTCGACAAGCGTGGTGAGCTCATCAAGCAGGAGTATGTGAGTGGAAACAGGGTGGAGTTGTATTTCATGATACCTCTCGGAGAAATCGTTATCGACTTTTATGACAAACTCAAGAGTATTTCCAAGGGTTATGCCTCGTTTGACTATCATATTGACTGTTTCCGACCATCAAAGTTGGCCAAGCTCGACATTTTGCTCAACGGTGAACCCGTTGATGCGCTCTCTACGTTGACACATCAGGACAATGCTGTAGTGCTTGGTAGAAGAATGTGCGAAAAATTGAAGGAACTCATCCCCAGGCAGCAGTTTGACATCGCCATACAGGCAGCTATTGGCGCCAAAATCGTTGCCCGCGAAACCATCAAATGTGTGCGCAAGGATGTGACCGCAAAATGTTATGGCGGAGACGTCAGCCGTAAACGCAAACTACTCGAAAAACAGAAGAAAGGTAAAAAGCGTATGAAGCAAATCGGCAATGTGGAAGTGCCACAGAAGGCATTCCTTGCCGTGTTGAAACTGGATTAATTTGAATTTTATAGGAGGAACAATGATCATGGAAAAAAAATTAAAGGACACCCGTGACATCGCAAGAGAATTGGCAAGAAAATACAGTACCATGACTCACGATGAATTGGACATTCTGGAATCGGT
>SFEK01000049.1 GCA_004557285.1 Bacteroidales bacterium
ACTATTGGTATTCATAACTTTCTTCCGTTTTCATTATTTCTTTATTCCTCTTGAAACAAACGAAACGATGCTGATGATTCTGCCTAAAAGGGTTGGAGGATGTCATGGACACCTATAAAAATGAAGCGCAGGGGGCATTCTAAGTGAATCCCCCCCGCGCAGAAATTACCACAAGTGTAAAAATCTTACAGTGGTTATTCTATGAACGCACCGGAATTTACTCGGCGCGCAGTGTGAAGCGCTTGAAGTTGACAACTGTCAGCTCCTTGTCGGTAGCCTTCAGATAGTCTTCAACGCTCATCTTGCTGTCCTGGATGAATTCCTGGCTCAACAGGCAAGACTCCTTGAAGAATTTGGCCATACGACCCTTGACGATGTTCTGGATCATTGCCTCAGGCAGGTTGGCAGCCTTCTCGGCAGCCACTTCCTTCTTGAGGGTGCGGATTTCGTCAGCCTGGGCCTCAGTGATATTACCTTTGGCAATACCCTCAGCAATGTGCTCTTCGTTTTCAGCGATGTAGAGGTTGAATCCGGCCTTCTTCAAAGCCACCTCAACAGCCTTGTTGATCTGGTCTTCCTTGGTCTTCTCGGTAGCCACCTTCATTTCGGTTTCAACAACCGTTTCAGGCACGCTTTCCTTGTTCAGGGCCACAGGGTTCATGGCAGCCACCTGCATGGCCACGGCGTGAGCCTGTTCCTCGGCAGCCTTGTTGGTCTGCACCATGGTGCAAAGCATGTGCTTGTTCATGTGGTCATAAACCGACACGTTCTCGCCCTCGATGAAGTTGTATCCATCCAATTCCATCTTCTCGCCGGTAATACCCGAACGAGCAACAACGGCATCCTGAACCTTGGTTCCGTCGGCAATGGTCAGTTCCTTCACCTCGTCAAGGCTCTTGGCCTTGGCAGCAACGGCTGCATCAAGGATATCCTGGGTCAACTTGATATAGTCGGCACCGTTGGCCACGAAGTCGGTTTCACATTTCAAGGCAACGATAGCGGCAAAACCGTTCTCTGCCTTGACCAGCACACAACCGTTTGAAGTCTCACGGTCAGAACGCTTGGCAGCGATAGCCTGACCCTTCTCACGGATGATTTCCATTGCTCTTTCAAAATTACCCTCAGCCTCGGTGAGAGCCTTCTTGACATCAGCAAGTCCGGCACCGGTCATGGTGCGGAGCTTCTTGATGTCTTCCATATTTGGTTTGTAAGCCATTTCTTTATGAATCTATTAAAGTGTTACAATGATTCGGGTGGAACTTCACATTCCACCCAAAATATGATTAAGCTTCAGCGGGAGCCTCATCCTTGGCAGGAGCGTCCTTGCGGGCCTTGCGGGCGCGCTTGGGCCTGTCTTCAATGGCGTTGGCCTCAGCCTGCTCCTTGGCGGCCTTCTCGTCAGCCTTTTCCACCTTGCGCTCTTCAAGACCTTCAGCGATGGCAGCGCAGCAAGCGTTGAGGATTACCTCTACACTGTCTTTGGCATCATCATTGGCAGGAATCATGAAGTCGGCCTCGTTAGGATTAGAGTTGGTGTCAACGATAGCAAACACGGGGATACCCAAACGCTTGGCCTCTTTCACGGCGATAGCCTCTTTCATCACGTCAACTACAAAGAGAGCTGAAGGCAGACGAGTAAGGTCGGCAATAGAACCGAGGTTCTTCTCCAGCTTGGCACGCTGACGAGAAATCTGGAGGATTTCACGCTTTGAGAGGTTTGAGTATGTACCATCGTTCATCAGTTTGTCGATGTTGGCCATTTTCTTCACAGCCTTGCGGATGGTGGGGAAGTTGGTGAGCATACCGCCCGGCCAACGCTCTGTAACGTAAGGCATGTTTACAGAAGTTGCCTTTTCAGCAATCACTTCCTTGGTTTGTTTTTTAGTAGCAACGAACAGGATTTTCTTTCCCGACTTGGCAATCTGCTTCAAAGCCTCGGCGGCCTCGTCGATTTTGGCCACAGTCTTGTGAAGGTCGATGATGTGGATGCCGTTACGCTCCATGAAGATATAGGGAGCCATTGCGGGGTTCCACTTACGTTTGAGGTGGCCAAAGTGACAGCCAGCCTGCAACAACATATCAAAATTTGTTCTTGACATTGTCTTTTTCTTTTTTATTTGTTTGTTTACTTTCTTTTTAATTCTTTGTTAGAATCAGCCGAAGGGTAGTCCACCTAATAGTATATATAGGCACAGAGGAATCCCATCGGTTTAGATACTAAACGTGTAAGGTATAGGCATACCAAAGATTAACGCTTGCTGAACTGGAAGCGACGACGTGCCTTTGGACGGCCCGGCTTCTTACGTTCAACCTCACGAGAATCGCGGGTCATGAATCCCTGGCTCTTCAGGCTCTTCTTGTCCTCGGCGTTGATTTTCACGAGGGCGCGGGCGATAGCGAGACGCAGAGCCTGGCTCTGTCCGGTGAAACCACCACCATCGAGGTTTACCTTGATGTCGTATTTTCCATCAACGTCAAGCAAGAGCAGAGGCTGCTTGACAACATACTGCAGGATAGCAGATGGGAAATATTCGGTGAGGTCTTTCTTGTTTATGGTAATCTTGCCTGTTCCTTCGGTTACGTAAACGCGTGCAACAGCACTCTTACGACGACCAATTGCATTAACTATTTCCATCGTGTGCTTTATTATTTATACTGGTTAATATCTATTGCTTTGGGCTGCTGGGCCTGCATGTTGTGTTCTGTTCCATCAAAGATGTAGAGGTTGTCCAGCAAATGACGGCCGAGACGGCCTTTGGGCAACATGCCCTTTACTGCATGACGGAGAATCTTGTCAGCACCATCCTTGCGAGTGCGGAGCTCTGCAGGAGTGTTGAAGCGCTGACCACCAGGATAACCAGTATAGCGTGTATATACTTTGTCGGTTTCTTTCTTGCCAGTGAATACCACCTTGGCGGCGTTGATCAGGATGACATTGTCACCACAGTCAACATGGGGTGTAAAACCTGGTTTGTACTTTCCACGAAGAATTTTTGCAACCTTAGAGCAGAGACGACCTACCACCTGGTCGGTGCAGTCGATGACAACCCACTCCTTGTTTGCAGTTTCCTTATTCAAGGAAATTGTCTTGTAACTTAAAGTGTTCATTGTTAAATTTAAAATTACTACTAAAAAACGTTTTTACTCCATTAATATTATTGAGCAGCGATTCACTAACCACCGTGCCCGGCCAAAGACACAGCTATTAACACGAAGCTCACGAGGCTCTAAGAATGCCCCAATGTATAATCGGCGTGCAAAGGTACATATTTTTATTAGAACGTAGCAGCAATATCGCCAATAATTTATAGATATTTAACCAAACATCCGTTTCGCAAGCCCTCTTTGCGGCTGATTTTGTGCAAAAACTGAAAAAATGACCCAACAATGTGGTGATTTTGCACGAAAAACGCTCATGGCACGAAAACATTTACTACTTTTGCATATCAAATCACCGCATTTGCACACAACAAGTCACATCATCCACCAAAACCTCACCAAGATGAAACAGGGATATACCGAAGAAGAATTGAAAAAGCTCCACCACTGCCTGCACGAGATATTGAAGGAAACGGCAAGGGTATGCCACGAACTCGGCATACGGTTTTTCATGGTGGGCGGCAGCGTCATCGGCTGCCATTTCTGGAACGACATCATCCCCTTCGACGACGACATCGACATCGGCATGACGAGAAACGACTATGAGCGGTTCTTGCAAGAAGCTCCGGCAAAACTCGGCAGCAAGTTTTTCCTGCAATGGCTGGGCACCGACCCACACACCCCGTTCTATTTTGCCAAGGTGAGAATGAACGGCACCGAATTTGTGGAAGAAACCACCCGTCACATCAAGATGCACCAAGGCATTTTTGTAGATGTTTTTCCCTTCGACCGCATCCCCGACGATGCAAGGCTATGCCGACGGCAACGCAAAATGGTCAACACCATCAACGCCATGCTGGTGAGCAAGGAGATATGGCGATGGAGGTATTTTGGCCGCTGTGCATTGCCGCAGCCGCTGCCCCACAGCTGGCTCAGCTGCCTCGTTGACCGTCTGGCCGTGACTTTTGTGCCCAAGAGGTGGCTCTATGCCTGGCTGAAAAGGGAACAGACACGCTACAACGACCAGAAGACAGCCTTCTACAATCATGTGGTGACGGACATCGACCAAATCAGGGCAGAGAACATCGAGCTACTGGAAACGGCGACATTTGGCGAGCTGCAGGTATTCGTGCCGGGCAACTATATGGAATATCTGAACCATCATTACCCCAATCTGCGCAAGCACTTGCCTCAGGAGGAAATCGACAAATACAGTCATCGCCCCCTGCGACTGTCTTTTGGCGGTCAATAAACTGCCCTTGCCTCGCTGCCATGCAGATAAAGCGACTTGTAGGCTTCCTGCATCTTCTTCACGCCAAACTCGTGGTTGGCAAATGCGGCGGCAGTGGCCGACAGCTCTTGCCGCGAACTGGCCGGGATGACACGGGTGAACAGATGGATATACTGCCCGTGGTCGTTGCCCCTGACCATCAGCGGCCAGCCGGCCGGAAGTGTGTCAACCAATCCCGGACAATCGTTGGCTATCACTGGCAGTCCCGACATCGATGCCTCTATCGACAGCATGCTCAGCCCTTCAAATTCTGACGGCATCAACAGATAATCGAAAGAGGAAAGATAGGCCGACAGCCCAAAAAGCGGGGGATAGACGCTGACATTGGCGCAATGGCTCACCTCGTTGACCAACGGCTGCAGTGTGCCTGCACCGACGATGTGGAAGTGGTAACGGTCGTCGTGCTGCATCGCCCTGACGATTTCCACCACATGCGACACACCCTTTTCCCGTTCAAAACGCCCTGCAAACAACACATTGACCCGTCCGGCCTTCAAACCGTCGAAGGGCTTGCACCCGCTGACGGCAACACCATTATATATAATAGGGGGACATTGGCCATATTCCTTGAGATAACTATCCCTTACCGAGACCGAGATGGCCACATTGGCATGGCTGTTTCTGAAAAAACGCTCCACCCACCGGCCTGTCGATTTCATGCCCGTCCACAGGCGCGAACTGTGAATGGTGCGCACCACCCGGCAACGGGCCTTGAACATGGGGAAAAGGGCAAAAAACGTGCGCACAGCCATGTCGGGCACTTCGGTATGACTGTGTATCACCGTGGGGCGATGGCGCAGAAACAGGAATATAAACCACAAGGGGAAGGTCAATGCGGCAATGCGCTCGAACAGGTAATGGAAATGCACCTCTGGCACAAAAGCCCGATGATAACGTATGCCCTTCTGCCGCAACTCGTTGATGAAAACCTTTGTGAACGACGAATGTGCCCTGACGACCTCTACCAGATGATACTCCACTATCCCCTCATGGTCGTCGGCAATGTTGACAGCCACTCTTTCTGCACCGCCAACATCAAAATGCGAAACAATATGAAACACCTTCTCCATAGAAGGTGCAAAAATAGTGCTTTTATTTTTAACTTCAAACAAAAATACGTAATTTTGCGCCCAAAATCGAAGCAACAGGTTTTATTCATCATTACTTCATGGAAAGTTTAAAGGAAAAAGCGGCAAGGGGCTTCTTTTGGGGGGCCATGAACAGCGGTGTGACCCAGCTGTTGAATCTGGTCATCGGTGTGTTTCTGCTCCGCTTGTTGACACCCGACGATTACGGCATAGTGGGCGTCTTGACGGTCTTCACCCTGGTGGCCGGCAACTTGCAGGCCTGCGGCTTCTCGCAGGGACTGGCCAACCTCAAGCAACCGACGGCCAACGACTACAACTCGGTGTTCTGGTTCAATGTCATCGTCAGCATCATCATGTATGCCGTGCTGTTCGCCTGTGCACCACTCATTGCCGCCTTCTTTCATCAGCCCAAGCTCGTCAGTCTGTCGCGCTTCACGTTCCTTGCCTTTCTGATTTCTTCTCTCGGCATCGCCCGCAATGCCTACATGCACAAGAACATGATGAACCGCGAAAAGGCGGTTGTCGGCATGGTGGCCCTTCTGGTGTCCGGCGGTTGCGGCATCACCCTGGCCTGCTGCGGCATGGCCTACTGGAGCCTGGCCTGGCAGCAGGTGATCTACATCACCGTGGCCAACATTGGCCGCCATCATTACACCCGCCGGCTGTGGAACCCCACCCTTCATTTCGACTTCAAACCGGTGAGGGGGATGTTCCGTTTTTCATCAAAAATGCTGTTGACATCCATTCTCAACACCCTGGGCAGCAACGTGCTCACCTTCATATTCGGCCGCTATCTCCCCATGCGCGCCGTGGGCAACTTCACGCAGGCCAACAAATGGAGCACCATGGGCTACACGCTGATCACGGGCATGATTGAGCAGGTGGCGCAGCCTGTTCTGGTCGAAGTGACCGGGGATGAAGACCGCGAGAAGCGGGTGTTCCGAAAGATGCTCCGTTTTGCAGCCTTTCTGTCATTTCCCGCATTGTTCGGCCTGTCGATGGTGGCCGAAGAGTTCACGCTGCTTTTAGGTTCCGACAAGTGGATCGACAGCGTGCCGTTGTTGCAGCTGCTGTGTGTGAGCGGTGCGTTTGCTCCATTCTACACCATGTTCCAGCAGTTGGTGGTGAGCAATGGCCGCAGCGACATCTATCTGGGCTGTTCGTTCATGCAGATAGTCTTGCAGGTGTTGGTTGTCATGGCATTCATCAGCCGTGGTGTGCTGGTCATGACCACCGTGTTCTGCATCTTCTACATCCTGTATCTGTCCGTATGGTATTTCATGTCGCGCAAGCTCATCCATCTTCGCCTCCACGAGCTGCTCCTCGACATCTGTCCGTTCTGCCTGGTTTCGTTGGTCATCATGGCCTCCGTATGGTTCGCCACCAGGGGCATCGACCTGCTGCTTGCCCGCCTTGCCGCACGCATGGTTCTTGCCGCCCTGCTCTATTTCCTGACCATGAAATGGGCACATGTGGAAATCCTCAACGAATGTCTTCGGTTCGTCGCCAAAAGAAAAAAGAAATAACAGAAATAGCTTATTCTCATATTTTATTTGTAAATTTGCATCAACAAACACGACATCACATAATGAAAAGACTTTTTCTGACAACAACCGCCACGATTGGCATCATTGCCAGCATGATGGCGCAACACAGAATGGAGACAGTGCTCAGCGACGGATGGCAGTTTTCGCACGACAAGCAGACATGGCAGACGGTGACCGTGCCCCACGACTGGGCTATCGGCGGACCGTTTGACAAAAAATGGGACCTGCAGCGGGTGGCCATCGAGCAGAACGGCGAGAAAGAGGCCACCGAGAAAAGCGGGCGTTCGGGGGCTCTGCCATGGATAGGGCAAGGCCACTACCGCACTACATTCTGCGTGCCTGAATCCTACCGCAATGCCCTATTGGTATTCGACGGCGCCATGTCGGAGCCGCTGGTCAAGGTCAACGGCGTTCAGGCTGGCTCATGGGCCTACGGATACAACACGTTCCGCATAGACATCACGCCACTGCTCCGCAAGGGCGAAAACCTGCTCGAAGTTGACTTGGTGAACCTCGAGGAGAGTTCGCGATGGTATCCCGGTGCAGGACTCTACCGCCCCGTGACCCTGCAACTGACTGGCGACGGAAGGATTGACCGTTGGGGCACCTGCATAAAAACATTGTCCATATCACCCTCGTCTGCTCTTCTGCACCTCACCGCCAAGGCTGAGGGGCGGGGCAACCGTGTGCTGGCCGAACTGAAAGACGGCAGCGGACAGACGGTGGCCACCGGCGAGGCGGCAATCAGCAAGCAGGGCACGGCCGAAATGGAGATGCGCGTGGCCGATGCCCGCCTGTGGTCGCCAGAATCGCCCTACTTATATAACATGGTGATTACGCTGAAAGACGGGGAGCAGACCATCGACCAGATTGACCAGCGTGTAGGCATACGCACCGTCAGCGCAACTGCCGAGGGTGGTTTCCAGCTCAATGGCCAGACACGCAAAATCAAGGGTGTCTGCCTGCACCACGACCTTGGCCCCCTGGGCGCCGCAGTCAACAAGTCGGCCCTCATCCGTCAGGTGAAGATCATGAAAGACATGGGCTGCGACGCCATACGCACGGCCCATAACATGCCGAGCCAGATGCAGATGGATGTGTGCGACTCGTTGGGCATGATGGTCATGGCCGAGTCGTTCGACATGTGGCTCTATCCTAAGTGCAAGAATGGCTACGCCCGCTTCTTTGGCGAGTGGGCCGACCGCGACATCACCAACCTGGTGTTGGCTCATCGCAACCACCCGTGCATCGTGATGTGGAGCATAGGCAACGAGATTCCCGAACAGTGGAGCGAAGAAGGCCGCAAAATAGCCAGCCACCTGCAGCAGCTGTGCCACAATCTGGACCCCACACGCCCCGTGACGCAGGGCATGGACCGCCCCGACGATGCCTTGAAAAGCGGTTTTGCACAAGTGATGGACATACCGGGGTTCAACTACAGGGTGCACAAGTATGGCGACAATCTGAAACAGTTGCCACAAGGTTTCCTGTTGGGTTCTGAGACAGCCTCGACAGTGAGCTCACGCGGCATCTACAAGTTTCCCGTGCAAGTCACCGACAATGCCCGGTTCTTCTCCTACTCGCCCGACTACGACGCTGCCGCCATACAGCAGGCCGACGGCCAGTGCTCGGGCTACGATGTGGAATACTGCCCGTGGTCCAACCTGCCCGACGACGACTGGCGGTGGCAAGATGACTGCCCCCAGGTCATCGGAGAGTTTGTGTGGACAGGCTTCGACTACCTGGGCGAGCCGTCGCCATACGACGAATACTGGCCATCACGCTCCAGCTACTTCGGCATCTGCGATTTGGCCGGACTGCCCAAAGACCGCTTCTACCTCTACCGCTCCCACTGGCGGCAAGACGCACACACGTTGCACCTGTTGCCACACTGGTCGTGGGGCAGCGAGCGCATAGGACAGACGACACCCGTCTATTGCTATACCGACTACCCCGAAGCCGAACTGTTTGTCAACGGCAAAAGCCAGGGAAGGGTGAGAAAGACCAAAGACGGCGCAAGGCTCGACCGCTACCGCCTGAGATGGAACGATGTGAAATATGAACCCGGCGAACTGCGGGTGGTGGCCTACGACGAAGAGGGGCACGCTGCAGGGGAGCAAGTGACAAGAACAGCCGGCAAGCCCGACAGACTGCAGCTCGACGTATGGACACAACACGCCCCGCAGGCACTGCTGCAGGCCGACGGCAACGACCTTGCCTTTGTCACCGTCTCCCTCACCGACAGTCATGGCACGCTCATCCCCACCGCCGCCGACCAGCTGCAATTCCGTGTCGAGGGCTCTGGAACGTTCCGTGCCGTGTGCAACGGCGACGCCACATCGCTGGAGTCGTTCACCCAGCCCACCATGCAACTCTTTGCCGGACAGCTGGTAGTCGTCGTCCAGGCGGCACGCCAAGCAGGCCACATCACCCTGCACGTCACCGACAAGGAACGAAACCTCACCGCCCAAACCGTCATCGAGGTGAAATGATGGAACAAACCACCACAGCGTGGGGGAACACACAAACGGCAGCACACATCGGGCACATTCTATATCCACGCCCTATGCAATGCTAGAACGACCGATTAACAACCGAAAACGACCGCGGATATGCCCTAAGGTCGTTTTCGGTTGTTCGGTTATTATCCAGATGGGAGAGTGTCCAACTGTCCATTATACTTCATCATTACAAGGAGTCGTCTGATATAGCGCATTTTTGATTCTGGTGAATCAAATGGTAGGCTATGTTGAAAGGTTTCATAGGCATCTTTTCTCTGTGTAGCCAAAAAAATCAACAATTATGGCAATTCTTAAAGGCATTTTGAGCAAGATGAAAGGCTTCAAATCCGAACTTCGGTGGGTGTACGTGTTCTACCGTTCTTCTTGTACCGTTGCACAATGATATTTGGCTAACAGTTATGTGTGGGCTATCCACGGACAAAATCTGCTGAGTACGACTGTCGTGGCGAAGGGGCATCAACAAAAAAACGCGCGCCTTGGGCACATCAGCTGGACAACATCTCCGACTATGACATGCAGAAAGTGCTGGCGGGTGCTGACGGATGGAATCCGTTGCACTAAAAAAGGTGGAAAAACTTGGGGGCAGCGCCTTTTTATTTGTATATTTGCAGCAATAATAATAAATAAACGATTACTATCAAAAGAAATACGAATATGAAAAAAATGTTTTTCTCTCTCTTGTGTTGCTGGTTCGCCATAGGCTTTGCCAATTCGCAACCGTTTCCCTATCAAAATGCAGCGCTTACTGCCCAACAAAGGGCTGACGACCTCATCGCACGACTGACACTTGAAGAAAAGGTAAGCCTGATGATGGACTCATCGCCTGCCATCGAACGGCTCGGAATACCACAGTTCCAATGGTGGAACGAGGCGCTACACGGTATAGGGCGCAACGGCTATGCTACGGTGTTCCCCATCACCATGGCAATGGCCGCATCATGGGACGACGTGTTGTTGCACAAGGTGTTCACCGCTGTAAGTGACGAGGCAAGAGTGAAGGCAAGACAAGCAAAGCAGTCGGGCAACATCAAACGATACCAGTGCCTGTCGTTCTGGACTCCAAATATCAACATCTTCCGCGACCCAAGGTGGGGACGAGGACAGGAAACCTACGGCGAAGACCCTTATCTCACGGCAAAGATGGGACTGGCAGTAGTCAGAGGACTGCAGGGTATGGGCTACAATGGCGAAAACACCGGCAACAGCAAATACCGCAAGCTACTTGCATGCGCCAAGCACTTTGCCGTACATAGTGGACCTGAATGGAACCGCCATACATTCAATATCGAAAACTTGCCCGAAAGAGACCTTTGGGAGACTTATCTGCCTGCTTTTAAGACTCTCGTCGAGGACGGAAAGGTGGCAGAGGTGATGTGCGCTTACCAACGCATCGACGGACAACCCTGTTGCTCGCAGACGAGATACGAACAACAGATACTGAGAGACGAATGGGGATTCGACGGACTGATAGTCACCGACTGCGGAGCCATACGTGACTTCCTGCCACAATGGCACAACACCGCCCGCGACCCTCAACAGGCTGCCGCACAGGCAGTAAGAGCCGGAAGCGATGTGGAGTGCGGCTCTGTGTACAAGCAGCTTCCGGATGCCGTGAAACGTGGCGATGTCACTGAAGCTGACATCGACAGAAGCCTACGCAGGCTGCTCGTGGCACGCTTTGAACTGGGAGACTTCGACCCCGACGAGCTAAACCCGTGGACAAAAATACCCGATGAAGTGGTGGCATCGAACGAGCATAAGGCTCTTGCTGCAGAGATGGCTCTGAAGAGCATAGTGCTGCTCCAAAACAGAAACAACGTGCTGCCGCTCGACTGCAAGCGGATTAAGACCAAATGTAACGACATAGTAGTGATGGGACCAAATGCCAACGACTCCGTAATGATGTGGGGAAACTACAGCGGCTATCCCACCAAGACCGTCACCGCACTTGAAGGCATCGCCGCAAAAGCCAAGACCCTTAACCCTGAATGTAGCGTAAGGCACATACTGGGCTGCGGACTTACAAGAAACGAACAGTTCGTAAGCCGCTTCGACGAGACAACCGCCCCGGAAGGCTGTAAAGGGCTGAGAGCCACCTATTGGAACAACACATCGATGGACGGTGCTCCTGCAGCTACTGTCAACATAAGCTCGCCAATACAGCTGAGCAACGGCGGCAATACCGTGTTCGCGCCTGGAGTGAACCTTGAGGATTTCTCAGCACGCTATGAGGGCACTCTCATCCCTACACGCAACGAGACTCTTCTGTTCAATGTCAGTGGCGACGACATGCTGAGACTCATTGTCAATGGAGACACAATCGTTGACATCTGGAAAGTGCGCCATCGCATACAGGGCGCAAAGAAGGAAATGAAGGTGGAGGCAGGGAAACCATATCGAATACAGCTCGACTACGTGCAGGAAAAAGGGTTCGCTGCATTGTCGTTCGACATTCAGCACAAGGTCACCATATCTCCAGAAGAGCTCCTGAGAGAGATAGGAAACACAGAAACTGTCGTCTTCGTCGGTGGCATCTCGCCAAGTCTTGAGGGGGAGGAAATGAAGGTGAGCGAACCGGGCTTCAAGGGAGGCGACCGCACCAATATCGAACTGCCGCAGTCGCAACGCGACATCCTCGCATTTCTACACCAGGCCGGGAAAAAGGTGATATTCGTCAACTGCTCCGGCTCGGCTGTCGCGCTGACACCAGAACTGCAGTCGTGTGACGCCATATTGCAGTGGTGGTATGCCGGTGAGAAGGGAGGGGAGGCTCTTGCACAGGTGCTCTTCGGCGACAAGTCGCCAAGTGGCAAGCTGCCTGTCACGTTCTACAAAAGCACCGACGAACTGCCCGACTTCCTCGACTATACGATGAAGAACCGCACCTACCGCTATTATACCGGCGAACCTCTGTTCCCCTTCGGCTACGGACTGAGCTATACAACGTTCAACATCGGCAAACCGGTCTATGCTGACGGCAAGGTCAACGTAACGGTTAAGAATGTCGGTTCAAGGGAAGGAACGGAAACCGTGCAAGTGTATATACGCAACACTGCCGATCGGCAAGGACCGCTGAAGTCGCTTCGGGCATTTTCACAGGTAAATCTCGCCCCTGGTGAATGTAAGACCTTGGCCATCGAACTCCCACGTCATAGCTTCGAGGGATGGGACACCGCGACCAACACTATACGAGTGGTGCCGGGAGAATATGAAGTGATGGTCGGAAACAGCAGTGCCGACAAAGACCTAAAAACAATTCTTGTTCGTGTGCAGTAAACGCTAACGATGAGAGAACGTGGATGAAGAAGCCGATATAAAATTGGTTCATCCTGTATTCCAAGTGATGATATATTGCTGCATGATGTAAGTATGTCGACTTCGTTGCCGATGTAGTGTAGCCATATTCACAGGTTACCTTACGCCCTGAAGGGGCAGCAGTGCACAGCCCAGGGCAACGCCCTGGGCTGGTTGATGTAGTTAATACGCCCCGCTTCCTATAGGGCAAAAGCGTCACTCCATATTTCGGATGAAACTAAAAAAGGCCCAAAAAATACAGCAAACAATGCTCGATTGATGCAACCATGCTCCCCAAAAACATGAAGAAACGGGTGATTTCCTGACTGAAAATGGCATGAAAATGCTCGCTGAGGGGGTGGTTCATTTGGGGAAAAATGCCATCCAGCGATGGCGTTTGCTGCACGAAAATGGGAGATGAGTGCTGTGGTGATGGGAGAAAAAATGATGACAGGTATCGCAAAAAAAATCAGCGGTTACAATCTGTAA